>JBIIGU010000248.1:0-2922 GCA_044236275.1 Bacteroidia bacterium
AGAAGCAATTCAGAAAAAGTACAGTGTGTTGAACGATCATGTTTTTAATAAATTTAAACAAGCCAATAAAGAGTTAAAAGACCTTAAAGAGAAATCGCATTTTGAAGCTTTGGTTAATGCTCCTAACGGTATTCAAAAATTAAAACGAGAGGAAAGAATTGTAATTGAAAGAATAAAAGGGCTTAAGGGAGATATTGATACGTGGGAAAATAATATAGGCTTCTTTAGCAAGTCTAAAGGCTCTAATCCAATGATTGAGCAGGCTACTGAAAAAATAGCAATAACAAGGAGGCATATTGCCAATCTGGAAGAAAAGCTTAAGCTTATCAGGAGTTTTATGAGACAAGAGCAGCGTTAGGAAATGATTCCGGGTATTAATTTTACCTATTGCTTTCACTTTGTTCGCCATTACTTAAATGCAATACGCATTGATGTGTTGCACTCACCATTTGTTTTTAGCATATACAACACCTGCATAAAGAGGCAACCTGTCAATTATGCCTTTGATGATATTGAGTTGCTAAGGAAACATTTAAAAGCAGATGGTAAAGTGCTTTTACAAATGGATTTTGGAGCGGGTTCTTCACTCTTTTCTGGAAAGAAACGTAGTGTTAGGGAACTGGTTTATTTGCACGCCAAACAAGCCAGGCTACAACAGATATTTTATTACCTTATAAAAAGATTTGAATACACGCACATCATTGAATTAGGCACATCCTTGGGATTAACAACGGCCTACCTTGCGAAAGCTGCCGGAGAATCAGGTAAGGTTTTTACTATAGAGGGTTCAGATGAAATAGCAAAGGCTGCGCAAGCTAATCTGATTAGTTTGAGTTTACCAAAGGCTCATGTCATAGTAGGAACATTCGAGGTTGCCCTTCCACAAGCATTGTCTGAATTAGGTAAAGTTGATTTGGCTTATATAGATGGTAATCATCAATACCAGCCTACGCTTGATTATTTTCATCTGTTATTACCTCACGTGCATAATGATAGTGTTCTAATATTCGATGATATTTATTGGAGCACAGGCATGGCTAAAGCATGGAAGGAAATTAAGAAGCATCCTGATGTAACAGTAACATTAGACTTGTTCTTTGTTGGCCTCGTTTTTTTTAGGAAAGAACAGGCCAAAGAACATTTTCGGCTTAGGGTGTTTTGATGCTCAGTGTGTGTTATGTTGTTATGTGTTATTTAATAGCTTTTTTGCCCGAAAGAATTATTTTTATTTTGTGTTTGTGCTATCACTCTTAATAAAATCAAGTGATAAGGAGTTTACACAATAACGTAAGCCCGTTTTATCTGCCGGCCCATCATTAAATACATGGCCAAGATGACCACCGCATTTGGCACACATAATTTCAACTCTAGTCATGCCATGCGAATAATCCATCTTTTCTATTATTTTGGTTTTATCCAAGGCTTCATAAAAACTGGGCCAACCACAACCTGCATCAAATTTTGTATTTGACTTAAAAAGTTCATTTCCGCAGGCAGCACAAGTATACACACCTAGTTCCCAATGGGCTTCAAATTTTCCTGTAAATGGCCTTTCGGTTCCTTTTTGCCTGAGTACATAGTATTGTTCAGGGGTGAGTTGTTTTTTCCACTCCTCTTCAGTTTTTATTACTTCTGAACTATCCATCTTGTCCTTATTGTTTAATGAGTTTGATGTGCCGGATATTTCCATCGGCTGTTTGGATTTGCAAGCAGTAATAGCCTGCAGGCAAATCATGCAACCGATAAAAGTTAATTTGATTATCTGTTTGTTCATAAATTAAGGGTTGCTTGTATTCCTTACCATTGATATCGGATAGTTTAAACACCGGCAATTGCAGTTTGTTTGTAAATGTTAAACTAAAAGCTTCACTAAAAGGATTAGGAGAGCTGATTATTGCTTCATCTTGTTTTCCCATTAATATACTAACAGTATTTGAGTAAGAAAACAGGCCATCAAAGTCAGTTTGTTTAATGCGATAGTAGATTTGTTTCAATCGTTTTTCGTTATCCGAAAGTTTATGAATAAAAACGTATTTACCGCCATTATAGTTTATCTGCCCGTTTACATTTGCTATATTTTCAAAGCTGATGGCATCAATGCTTCTTTCAATTGAAAAGTATTCATTATTAATTTCAGATGCGGTTTCCCAATCTATTCTTATTGTTTCATGAGATATTTTATTGGCAGACACCACAACCCAAGTAACCGGCAACGTGTTGGCATTGCTGCTTAGAGCACCTGAAGTTTGATAATTACTGGTTTGATACCAGCCATTGTATTCATAAATTATTACATTGTAGGTTGTTCCTATCGTTAATCCGGTCACGGTAACGGTGCTCCCAGTTCCGTTATACACAACAAAGTTATTATTACCTAAAGTGCTGCCGCTGCCATAAATGGTATTTGCTATGTATCGCAATGAATCTGCAGGTGCAACAGCCGGAGAAGTATTTGGTCTTATCACTACCAGTCTGTTATTCCCGTTTCCGCTTGTCCAGTTCAGCTTAAAAGAGGTGTTTGTTTGGCTGCTAATAATAAGGTTTGATGAATTTACGCTTGGTTTGACTGGTAATGCTCCTCCCCAAATTCTACGAACAAAGTGAGGACTATCGATAAATGGATTTCTGTTATTCTGAATAGCAAATATGGCATTGTTACGTTTGATTTCTTTATCACTCACCGGATCTAAATTATGCCAATTGATGAGTAAATTTAAAAACCAGGGTTCAAATACGGTTGAAGGATTATTGGCCAATAAAATGGCATCTGCCTCAGGGGTATTAGCACTCCAGCCTCCTATTATATTTTCATACCGTGTAGCTAGATAAAAATAGGCCCGAGCTAAATCACCTTTATATTCATCAATAGGTTCAAATACATCTCCTAAATATGTTCCGCTGGTATTTGGTCCACGTTTACCG
>JBIIGU010000015.1:0-8898 GCA_044236275.1 Bacteroidia bacterium
ATTGAAGAAATGCACCGAAGCCGCATTCCTGCAAGTATAACACTCGCACAGGGTTTGCTTGAATCAGGTAATGGCAATAGTCGCCTTGCTATTATAGGCAATAACCACTTTGGTATTAAATGTAAGAAAGATTGGCTGGGTGAAACGCTTAATGAAGATGATGATGCCCCTCAGGAATGTTTCAGAAAATATAAGGCTCCAATAGATTCTTACCGCGATCATTCGGAGTTTTTAAAAAATGGTCAGCGTTATTCTTTTTTGTTTGATTTGGAATTGACTGATTATAAAAGTTGGGCACATGGACTTAAAAAGGCGGGTTATGCTACCAACCCAAGATACGGAGAAATACTGATTGCTACCATTGAAAAAAATAACCTACAACGATTTGACTTGATGAAGCCCAATGCGCAGGAAGAACAAAAAATTGTGGAAGAGAAAAAGGAATTTATTGCCGAGCATAAAAATCTCGTTATTAATAATATTCCTGCATTGGTTGCCAAATCAACTGATAGCTACACAAGCATAGCCCTTGAAAATGATATGCGTGTTTGGCAAGTCTATAAGTACAATGATTTGAATAAAACAGCTCAAATTAATAAGGGTGATACCATTTATCTGAAACCTAAAAACTATAAATCGCTTACGCAGGAATTTCATACCCTTCAGCCATGGGAAACCATGCATACAGTGGCGCAACGATATGGAATTAAACTAAGCAAGCTGCGGTCAAAGAATTTATTAAAAGAAGGGCAAGAAGCGGCAATGGGTGAAACCATTTACTTGCGCGATAAACGTAAACAGCCACCTTTGATAAAACCACCATTGGCAGTTGCAGTGCCCGTTGATACCATATACAACAATGAAGTATATGATGATCCGAAGAAAAATATTGAAACCAGCGGACCTGTTGTTCCGCACGACCCATATAATTTGGAAGAGCATGGCATAAAAGAAGATATGGCTTTTTTTCATACCGTTCAAATAGGCGAAACCCTGTTTTCCATTGCTAAAAAATACAATGTGCAGGTAGAGGGTATTCGCAGTTTAAACAATATTCGCGGTGAGCAAATTAATGTGGGAGATAAGCTCATCATCAATCCAAATCAGCCTGCCATTGTTCCTAAGGAAGAAGCAGTGGTTCCCGGATATCATGAAGTACAAACCGGTGAAACCTTATACAGCATTGCCCGCAGATATAATATTACTGTTGCTGAGCTTAAAGCATTAAATGATTTAACCAGCGATACGATAAAAGTGGGCGAGGAGCTAACTGTAGTGCCTTTAAATGGCGAAAAGCCGGCCGAGGATAAAGTGAATGACAATAAATCTGATGAGCCGGTTTATCATACCGTAAAGGAAAAAGAAACCTTGTATTCTATTGGAAGAAAATATGGAGTAAGCCCCGAACAACTGCGCTCTCTAAATAACTTGCTGGATAACAGTATTGCCGTAGGACAGGCTATTCGTGTGCGATGAATTGGATTAAAGAAATACCAACCCGCCTTTGGCTTTTTCTGTTTGGGATTCACACCGTTTATTTTCTGATTGCTTACTTTTTCGGAAATATTTATACGGTTGATTCTTATGGATACTTGCATCAGGCCTCAAACTTATGGAACCACCACAGCTGGTATGCCGAGGATTGGCAAGCACCTGTGCTCATAGATTATTTTTCCTTTCGGCCGCCTTTGTATGCATGCTTTATTGTTGGTTGCAAAGTTTTAAGTCAAAGCAATTATTTCATCCTTATTCTTCAAAACTTCATTAGTATTGGTAATCTTATTTTACTATATAAAACTTATCAGCGTAGTGGTTTAAACCAAAAGCACAGCTCCATTGCGCTTATTGTTATTTTTAGTTGCTATCCGGCCCAGTTTATTCACGCCAATTTGGTGATGACTGAAATAATTTTTCAAAGTTTATTGTTGTGGTTATTTTATTTCACACTCTTGTTTGTTCAGTCGGCAAAAACTAAAAATGTTTGGCCTATTGCTTTACTATTAAGTATAGCTTTACTGACCAAACCGGTTATAATTTTGTTTAGTGTAGCATTGTTCCTCATAGTATGCTATTATGCATATCAGGAAAAAAAATGGCATATTATTTACCCATTTATTTTGGTTCCGCTAACTTTTCATTTCATTTGTTTGCAAAACCAACACTGCACAAGATATTATCATTTCAGCAGTGTTAAGCCCGTGTTTCATTTAAAGTATAATGCCAAATATACCTTGCTTGCTAAGTTTGGAGAAAACCATGCAGATAGCACAATTAGTGCAGTTATGAAAGAAGCAGATGGCATCATCGACTATGCATCCAGATATCAAACAATGCAGCACAGGGGTAATGAAATTATTATGCAGTACCCCGTTTATTATGCAAAGATTTTTGCTAAAGGATGTTTAGCTTTTTTTATTGATCCCGGACGCTTTGATTTGTTTCACCTGTTTGGTGTGAACGATAATGGATTTAACGGATTGTATCATGAGTTTAACGTGCATGGCTTCTCTGCTTTCCTCAAATTTATTAAACAAGCACCGTTGGGTTTACTCTTGCTGTTGTTAATGAATTTGTGTTGGAATATTTTGGCAACCATTTGTTTTGTGTGGTTTATGTTTTATCGTAAAGCGCCCATACTGCTGCGTATGTTGGTTTTTATATTTGTAGCGTATATCGCTTTAGCCACAGGTGTTTTGGGGCTCTCCAGATACCGTGTGCCTATTTATCCTCAATTAAGCATAGCAGTAATGTATGCCTATCAGCGTTTTTATTTAAGCCGCAAATATGTTTAGCCAACACATAGAAACTCCTATACAGCTCTTGGATTTTTCGGCATGGAGAGATAGCGGTGTGCAGGTAAGTATCAAACGAGAGGATACCATACATCCTTTTATATCGGGTAATAAATGGCGTAAGTTGAAATACGTTTTACATAACGCAAAAACAAACAACAAAACACATTTGGTAAGTTTTGGCGGGGCCTACTCCAATCATCTCGTAGCCCTTGCAAGTGCAGGTGTACAATTTGGTTTCAAAACCACTGCTTTTGTTAGAGGTGAGGAGGTGCACAATCATATGCTGGGATTGTGCAAATGTTGGGGGATGGAAATGATTTTTGTGTCGCGCGAGGCTTACCGAAACAAACATGAATTGTTTGATGCGTATGCAGGAAAAAATGAATATACCCTAATGATAGATGAAGGCGGCAGAGGCACATTGGCGGCAAAAGGTTGCGAAGAGATATTAGATGATGTGGAAGGCTACACACATGTGTGTTGTGCTGTAGGAACAGGAACCACGTTGGCCGGACTAGCAATTGCCGCGCAGCAAAAAAGTATAATAGCTGAAGGATTTTGTGTTTTAAAAGGAGCTGAAGAAATTGAACGCGATATAAAAATGCTTACAGGAAACAATGTGCCAGTTGTATTGCATCATCAGTTTCATTTAGGCGGTTATGCAAAAACAGATGAGGCCATGATGCCTTTTATACAAGCATTTGCCCGAGAAACAGGCATATTACTTGATCAGGTTTATACAGCAAAAATGGTAAGAGGTGTGGATAATTTGATAAAGCAAGGTCATTACCCCAGAGGCAGCAATGTATTGCTTATACATACCGGAGGCTTGCTGGGTTTATTATCTATGATTTAATGATGGAGTAGTTTCAAAAGTTTCTCGGTTGATTTTAATCCGTGCCCACTAAACAGAGAAACCACCACCTCATTCTCTGATTGCAGCAGATATTTTTTAAGGCCCGCTATGGTTGCAGCAGAGGTTGGTTCAATATAAAAACCTTTTGATATTATTTCCTGTAAGGCGTTGATGATTTCGGTTTCATCTACGCTAATAAACGAACCTTTACTTTCTTTAACTGCATGTATCATTTGTTCTCCTCTTACCGGTTTTGCAATGGCTATTCCTTCGGCAACAGAAGGAAGTGAATCAATGGCTGCCGGTTTGCTTTCTCCCATTGCAAAGGCTGTAGCAAGGGGTGCGCAGTTTATACTTTGCACGCCTATTAGTTTAGGCATTTGCCCAATGATGCCGGCCTTTAATAAATCAGAAAATCCAATATAGCAACCCAGCAGCAAGGTGCCATTTCCAGCAGGAAGCACAACAGCATCTGGGGCTATCCAACCCAATTGTTCGCACACTTCATAGGCAAATGTTTTGGTGCCATGCAGAAAAAACGGATTATAGCAATGGCTTGCATAATAATGCTTAGATGCAGCATCTAATGCAGCAGCAGCCGTATCTTCACGGGTACCTGCGATTTTAAATAGTTGCGCACCATACCACTCCATTTGTGCAAGCTTAGCCGCAGAAGTATCTGCCGGAACAAAAATATCACATGCAATACCTGCTCTGGCAGCATAGGCGGCAACAGCACAGCCTGCATTACCGGATGAATCTTGCACAACTTTATCAATTTTTAAATGGTTGATATGGCTAAGCAATACCGAAGCACCTCTGTCTTTATAAGAACCCGTTGGGAAGAGATGATCCTGCTTTATAAATGCCTGCTTATTATTAAATGAAAGAGGCAACAGGGGCGTAAAACCTTCCTCAAAACTTATCATATCTGCATCGCGCACAATAGGCAAGGCCTCCCTGTATCTCCATAAATTGGGTTTGCGTTTTTCAATGGATGAAATAGGAAATGCAGCCTCAAATTCAAGATCAAGCAAATAGCCGCTTTTACCTAAAAAGTAGGTGTAATCTGTGTCTAGTTGCTCTTGTGTAAACTGTTCTTTAAACTTCATATTTAGCGCGCAAAATCTGTTTTTTTTTGGTCAGATTGTATGGGTTAAGCAGTATTAAAAGTTATAAGTCTCATAAAATAGCTGATTTTAAACCTTAATATGTAAGGTGCGGGAAAATATGGCTGATTTACATAAAAAATTAGTAACCCCTAAATGGGCCATTATAATTTTCTTAAATAACAGATTTACAGTGGCATATTATGGATTGTATCTTGCCTTTGCATCATATGTATTGATTACTTGCCATTTTTCTAAAAGTTTAATCTTTCTTAAAAGATTATCTTGGGCCTTTCTTAAGAAAATATTAAGAAGTGTAGTATCTAAATTTGTTATCGAATTGCAGCATAAAACAAATACATTTATATTATGAATAGATTATTTACTTTTTTACCAAACCTATTAAGAAAAGCAATTGCAGTGGCCTTGCTTCTTTTACTAGGATCTATTTTACAGCAGGCGGAGGCTACTCACGTTGTGGGTAGTGATATTAGCTATGAGTGCGTAGAAGGAGCGCCTCCGGGTACCTTTCGTATACGTTTAGTGCTATATCGAGATTGTTCGGGTATACCAATGTGTCCGGGCAATTGCGGTGCACCATGCTCTCGTACGGTTGCTATTGCGGGGGCAGATCCATCATGCAATGGTCAAACATTTGGAAATGTTACAGTTAATCTTGTGAATGTTAGAGATGTAAATCCTAATCCGGATTGTCCTAATGCAAAAAGTACTTGCAACAATATGTTTTGCGTTACTCCGGGAACATTTACTCCGGCTGTTGAGCGTTATGAATTTACAGGTATAGTAAATCTTAATCAACTGGGTATTCCTGCCAGTTGTTGTAATGTGCGTTTATCTTGGCAAGAGTGCTGCAGAAATGGTGCTATCTCAACAGGTGCTTCCAATCAAAACTTTTATATGGAGGCAATTGTAAATCGTTGCCTTTCATCCAATCCTTGTAATGGTTCTCCTCAATTGAGTAATGACCCTTATGCCTTTGCTTGCGGTGGCCAGCCATTTACATTTAACAATGGTGCTATTGATCCGGATCTTGATTCATTATCATACTCATTTACTCCGGCTCTGCAAGGTCCCGGAGCATCTGTTACTTATATTCCTCCTTACAGTGCCCAAACCCCAATGCCATGGACCGGTCCGGCTAATGGTGTATTTCCTGCAGGTATCTCTTGCGACCCTACTACAGGCGATATTATGTTTACTGCTCCAATGGGAGGCGGAGGTCAAATAATTGGCGTTATGGCAATTGAGGTGCGACAATGGCGAACCATTAATGGCGTGCCAACCGTTATAGGTATTACAAGGCGCGATATTCAAATGGTGCTGCTGCAGTGTCCGCCAAATAATCCGCCACGCATAACAACCCGACCGAGCAACCCGGGAAATCAACCCCGAACAAGTTGGAGTATTTGCGCTGGTGACCAGTTGTGTTTTGATATCGTGGCCAAAGACACAGATTTTTTACCACCAACCATATCAGATACGACTAAACTAGCATGGAATAATGCTTTGGCAAGGTTTGGGGCTACCTTTACTCCCAATTATAACCCAACCCAGCGCAAGCTGCTCGGGCCTAGGGAAGATGATTTTAAATTCTGCTGGCAGCCGGCAGAGAATTTAGCCAGCACAACGCCTTATTATTTTACTGTAACAGCTAAAGATAATCGTTGCCCATTGCCGGGTACCATTACAAGAGCTTTTAATATCAGAGTGCTTGCCAAGCCTGATGTAACCACGCAAAAGATACCACATACTTGCGGCAAGTGGTCGGTAAGATATAATCTGCCCGTAAATAAACCTGTTCAATCGTTTGTGCTCCGATCTTGGCAAATTGCCAGACAACCTTATGACTATTCTTTTCTGAATGGTACGTATGCATATAATAATGTTCAAGAAACACCTGTTATTAGCTTTACCAAGGGTGGAAAATATCTCGTGCTACTTAATATGGCTTCTCCGGGCCCTCCGGGCTCACCACCTTGTATAAAAAATTTTTATGATACGATAACTGTTGATACCCCTGTTGCGCCAATTGTTCGCGATACTTTTGTATGTACTGGTAATTCTGTTACCTTCAGGGCACAGGCTCGATATGGCCGCCCTGCATATCAATTCAGATGGTTCAATAGTATTAACGATACAATTGTACCTTTAAATGCGCCTCCACTAACTGTTGGCAATTTAACTGTTGCGCCTACTCAAACCAGAAGATACACTATTCAGGTTAGAGATATAGAAGGTTGTAGGGTTTATGATTCTATTACCGTTCAGGTCAGACGTTCTCCCATTGGAGCACTTCCGGATTCTACCCGATTATGTTTTGGTGATAGTGTAACCATGAACCCGGGTGATGATGGAGGCAGGGTGCGGCAGTTCTTATGGAGCACAGGAGATACGCTGCAGCAAATCACACGTGGCGACTCCAATACTTATACGGTTAGGCTAATAGATACCTCAGGTTGTATTCAGTTTGATACCATGAAAGTATTTGTTAACCGACCTATAGTGCCTAATGCAGGTATAGATACAGCCATCTGTGCCGGTGATACAGCGACATTAATTGGTAGTGGAGGGCAGCTTTATGCATGGCGAAATATCACCAGCAATACCATACTTTCTCCAAAATCTCATAACAGAACCATACGCGTTAATCCAATTAATGTAACCACGCCAACGCAATATGAGTTAACTGTTTATCAAAGCTACCCTGATACCACCAGCCGATATAAGGAATGCCAGAATATTGATACCGTAACCATAACGGTTAGGCCTCTGCCGGTTCTTACCAGGCCTCAGCCTGTTCAGGCATGCCGATCGACCAGCCTAATCAATGCTCCCATTTTTGGCGTTAATCAGCCCGGAGGCGTTGGTATATGGAGTTATCCCAAAGCTCCGGGAGCCGTGGTTAACGGGCCTGTAGTGCAGTTCAGAGTGGATAGCCTTAAGAATATACCTAATAAAGACACCACAGGTTCTTTTGATAATTGGCTTATCTATCGATACACCTCACCTGCAAACTTTGGCGGCTGTAGCAGAACAGACTCGAGCATTATGCGCATCTATGGCAATCCTAGAGTAAACGCAGGTCCTTTATTAACATGGTGTGAGAATGGAGGAATCTATAATATCACAAGTTTCAATCAAAAATATTCTCCAACCGGTAATGCTACTCAAGAAGAATGGACAGGCAATGGTATATATTCTCAAACAGTGGGCATTAATAAACTTCACTTCTTTAATCCAAACTTGCCTGGTGTAATAAAATCTCCGGGTATTAATATACAAAAGTATAAGTATACTCAGATTTATAATGCCAGCAATCCATCTATACGTATTGACTGCTGGAATGAGGACACTGTAATTTTCCGGGTAATTGAAATACCTCAAATTGATGCAGGTAATAACTTAACTATTTGTAAGTATGAGCCTGAGTTTATCATCAGCCAAAAAGCCACAGCTTCAATTACACCATTTACCGGGGCAAGTTATTGGCGTCCTGCCAATGCGGCAATAAACTCAGCAATGAGAGATACAGTACTCGGAGCAGGATCAAACGGATGGTCTAAGTTTTTCGCGGGCGCATCGGTTATACCTAACCCTATGCCTCCTGCAAATCCTACCAATACTGTTACTTATAAAATGTATTTCGAAGATCGATCTACAGGTTGTTTGGTGCGAGACAGTATGAATATTACGGTAGCACGTGTACCACAAATTGATGTTGTATATGCCAATCCTGCAAATGATTCTCCCTTGGTTTGTCTAAGCAGAGGAGATATATTCTTCAATTGTTTTGTAAATGGTAGCTTAAATAGCAATGGTGTTTATGGAGGCAGTGCAGCGTTCACTAAAAACAATTTAGGTGCTGTTCCGGGTAATGCCATATTTAATACTTTAAACAGTTCTGTTCAGCCAAATAATATGATGATTTATTCATGGACTGATAACTCCACTACAGCTGCTTGTTTCAGTGCAGATACAACCTTTATTAATACCCAGATACCACCTACCATAAGTGTTACTCCTGGCTCTGAAATCTGTGCCTATCAAGATAGTATGCCTGTTTCCGTTTCATCTATTGGTACAGGATATACGCATACTTGTAGTATACTTCCTCCGG
>JBIIGU010000250.1:0-2909 GCA_044236275.1 Bacteroidia bacterium
TATCCAATGCATCTCCTTCGCTGATGATGATGCTTGCTTGCTTACCCTGCTCCAATGTGCCTGCATCTTTAAGTCCCATAATTTTTGCAGGTATTGATGTGATGCACATTAGCGCCTGCTCTTTGGTTAAACCGTTTGCTGCAGCAGTACCTGCATTAAACATTCCATTTCTGCTCTCCCAGCTTCCTCCATGTGCTATAGCAACCTGTATTCCTTTTTGCATAAGCAAATTCGGCAGCTTAAATGGGAGATCTACATCATCTGCATTTCTATTCGGCAACCGGTGTAGCTGATTAAGCACAACCGGAATATTATTCTCTTTAATTAAATCAGCTACCTTCCATGCATCGCTTGCTCCCATCAATACCCATTTAATTTCGGGATAATTTTTAAAAAATTGGATAGCTGAAAGAATGCCCTTAGCGCTATTTATGTGCACGTACACATTTTTACTGCCATTAAAAATACCTCTCATTGATTCATAGCGAAGATTTGCCTTATCAGGATTTTTTTGCATCGAATAACGCTTGCTTTCTCTGAAAAAATCGGCAATAGCATCTACCTGCTCTCGGGTTTTGATTTTCTGTATATCACCCGGCTCTGCCCACCAACCTGTTTGTATGTAATGTTCAGGCCAGTTTAGGTGTATACCATCATCTGCAATAGCAGCGGCATCTTCCCAATTCCATCCGCTAGTTTTCATCACACTGGACGAGCCACTTATTACACCACCTTGCGGAACAGCCTGTACATGTGTAATTCCATTAAACCTTACAGTAGGTATGATTTTAGAATCGGTATTATATGCAATTAGTGCACGGGCATTTGGATTGAATAAGCCTACTTCTTGATAATCCCTGGTGGCACGCACAGCATCAATTTCGTTTAAACCAACGTAGGTATTCATACAAATAAATCCGGGATATATGTGTTTACCTTTAGCTTGAATTACCTTGGCATTTTTATAAAAGGCAGGTAACTCTTTGCCAACAAACGCAATCCTTCCTTCAAGCATCACAAGATATCCGTTCTCCATAACCTGTCCGTTGCCCAGGTGAAATGTTCCATCCTGAATAATAACCGGTATTTGCTGTGCAAACAAAGGGCTAAAAGCAAACAACAATAGGAATGTAAATATGTTATTTTTCATACAGTCTATTTTAATCTTCACAATGATAATTTGGGTCTGTTTCTGAAACATGGTTTTCTACCTTTTCGCCTGCTTCTTTAGCAGCTTGCATTGCAGCAATAATTCTCATACGCTCTTTTTGTATGTAAGTTCTTAACAAAATATCTTGCTCTTTGCTATATAAACATTTGCCATCAACGTATGTATATTCAGGCTGGGCATAAATACTTAAAGGATGATTGTTCCATAGAACAATATCTGCATCTTTACCAACTTTCACTGAGCCCATTCTATTATCTAAATGAAGCATCTTTGCAGGATTGAGTGTAACCATCTTCCATGCTTCTTCTTCACTTATGCCTCCATATTTCACAATCTTTGCCGCTTCCTGGTTAAGTCTTCTTCCCATCTCGGCATCATCGGAATTAACTGCAGTTAATACCCCCACTTTATTAAGAATGGCTGCATTATAAGGTATAGCATCAATCACCTCGTATTTGTATGCCCACCAGTCGGCAAATGTGCTGGCATAAACGCCATGCTTTTTCATTTTATCAGCAACTTTATATCCTTCCAAGATGTGTGTAAATGTGTTTACCCTAAATCCAAATGAATCAGCCAAATGCATGAGCATATTAATTTCTGATTGCACATAAGAGTGGCAGCTGATAAATCTTTTCTTCCGAAGTATCTCAAGCAAGGCCTCCAGTTCCAGATCTTTTCTAATATTGGGATTACGTTTTAAATCTAACTCATATTGGCTTGCACGCGTAAATCCATCCATCATTATTTGCTCAACACCCATGCGTGTTTGCGGATAACGAATGGTAGCCCTATCGCCCCAGTTGCTTTGCTTTACATTCTCGCCCAATGCAAATTTAATAAAACCGTCAGCCCCTTCAATCTTCATTTGCTCCGGTGACAAACCCCATCTTAACTTAATAAGTGCACTTTGCCCACCAATAGGATTAGCTGAACCATGCAAAAGTTGAGCAGCTACAACGCCCCCTGCCAACTGTCTGTAGATATTAACGTCTTCGCTATTCACCGCATCACCAATCCTCACTTCACTTGTAATAGCTTGTGTGCCTTCATTTACACCTTGAGTAATGGCAATATGCGAGTGCTCATCAATAATTCCTGCAGTGAGGTGTTTGCCGGTAGCATCAATAATTCTTGCTGCAGGTATGGATATATTTTTCCCTACTGCAAATATTTTACCGTCTTTAATTGCCACATCGGTTTCCTTCAGTATACCTTCCTGCTCATTTGTCCAAACAACTGCATTTTTAAATACGACTGTTTCAGGAGCTCGTAATGCTTCATACCCATACTCAGTAAAAGGATAAAGCACTTTTCCGGGCTCCGGTATTTTCTTCTCTGCAGCAGCAGCCTTCTCAACCGCATTTGGTGCAACCCATTTAATATTACATGCCATGCGGCTGCCAGATTGAAGAACCACCTCCCCTTGCAATTCTTTTATCACATAAGGGAAACTGCTGCTATCGGTTCTTGTAACATAGGCTGTAAGTTGTTGATTAAACGAATTAGTTTTTGAAACCGGAAAACCAATGGTAATGAGTTGAGAAATATTTACCTGTGCTTGCAGTGTATCTTTTCCATTTAATATTTGGCAAACCTGTTTCCCTTTTTTTGATTTTGCAATCAACTGCAATGCTTCATTATTACTCAATTGAATTTGATAGGTTCCGGAAAGTTTATTTTCAGGCAGCTGATCAACTGTATGCTTCACACCTTTGGTCCAAACGGCAAGAATATT
>JBIIGU010000249.1:0-2909 GCA_044236275.1 Bacteroidia bacterium
AACCATAGTAAAGCAGATGCAATGCTTAAAATGGTTGAAGAGGCATTGGTTTAATTATTCATATGCACCGGGCGTAGGTGCGCTGGTGCTTCGGTTATTGCCTTCTATATCTTTACTGATATTTATAAAAATTCCCTTGCCTCTGGCAGGGGAATTTTGTTTGGGCTTAAATTTATATTGATTTACATTTTCAAACAGTGGGTCAGTATTGAGAATGTTTCCGGCCGGGAAACCTGTTAATTTGGTTCGCATAATGTTGTTGCTGAATAATCGGGTATCAAAAGTTTGCACCCCATCGGCAACAAAATTCAGGATAATCTCTTCTTCCTGACTGCCATAAATAATATTGTTAATGAACGTGAAGTTTAGAGGGAAGCTTGCTATGATATTTCCTGATTCATTTTTAAACGGAGAATTATCGAGTACCAGCTGCGGATTTTGCCTGTTAAAACCTACGTTGTAAGCTGCAATTGTGTTGTGATAAAGTTTATAGTCACCGCCCAGCGCACCGTAAAAAGTAAACTGACCGCAATTGCCAATAACATTATTTATGGCAACAATGCTAGCAGAATAACCGACTAAACCTGCTGAAGACATGTTTTGAATGATGCTATTTTGCAAGGATAGATTTGGTGCAGAGTTAATAGGCACAGAATCAACTTCAATTCCCAATTGTCCGTTTTTTATGATAGCATAGTTAATGCTGTTATTGATGCTTCGAGGCAGTAATCTGATACCCACCCATTGGCCGGTGTTGTCTTTATAATCAGGGTCAAGTCTGTCGCCCTCAAATACAACCGGTTTGTTTTTTGAGCCATTCACAATTAAGGTGCCCTGCACAAAAATGGTACTCTTTATATGAGAATGAATGCGTGTACCTTCATTGATGGTAAGGGTGGAGCCCTGCGGTATCAAAATTGAATTATAAATGACAAATGGCTTATCGTTATTCCAGAAATGATTGCCTGGTGCTAATACGCTATCAGTTAAATAATGTGCATCCTGACCCCATGCAACCAGATCTACATCTTGAGTGTTTCCGTTGGTTTCAAATAAAAGCTGATCAGCAACAATAAAAGGCAGTTGCTGATTTTGTTGATAAAGATATGCCTGCACAAATATCACTATGGAATCATTCCCTCTTATCTCTTTACCGCTCATAGCAGCTGTTGGTATACCATCCACATTCAGTTTATATACACCCAGTCCGGTACCTTTAAGCCTGATGTTTACCCTTACTCCTTTTTTATTCGTATTTACAACCCACAACTGCTTTGTAATTGATAATGGGCGATTTTCTCCTAGTTGAGAGAAAACGGTATCAAACATCACTGTATCGGTTGAGAAGCGAAGACTAATGCCGGTATCAGTTGTAAATTCATCTTCAGTTCTGCAGGAAGAAAGAAACAGTATGCATGCAAAAGCAAGAAAAAATATGGATTTATGGCTCGTAGGTAAGTGCATGAAAGAACTGCTAAATTACGGAAAAAAGAGCTATTTATTATTTTCCTATCAGCTCGTCCAATGCTTTATCCAGCGAGGGGTAGTGAAAGTTGAATCCGGTTTGCTCAATCTTTTTTGAATCGATGTGCTGATTAGCTATGAGCATTGAAGCCATTTCTCCGAAGATTATTTTTAATACAAAAGTTGGTATAGGAGGAAGTAAGATAGGCTTATGAAGTCTTTTAGCCATTGCATGGGTAATGGCTTTGTTACTAACGGGATGGGGAGCCACCGCATTGTATTTGCCTCGCATCTGTTCGTCAAAAACTGCCTTGATAAAAATCCCTGCAAGGTCATGAACGTGAATCCAGCTGATATATTGATTGCCGCTGCCTAAAGCAGCACCTGTATAATATCTGATTGGCTTAGCCACTTCAGGTATAAAACCTCCTTCTTTGGCCAACACCACCCCAATGCGAATAATAGCGGTTCGCAAACCAATGGAGTCTGCTTGTAATGCTTCTGATTCCCAATCCTTGCATACCCTGGCCAAAAATGTATCAGCTGCAGGTGCATCTTCACCGGTAGGATTAGGGCAATTATTTCCATAAATACCTATTGCTGATGCCGATATAAAGGTTTGAACCTGGTTTGGTGTATGCTTAAGGGTATTAACCAATAGCCGGGTGGAAAGAATGCGGCTGTCATATATTTCTTTTTTGTAAGATTTGGTCCAAGCCTTATCTGCAACCCCTGCCCCGGCTAGGTGTATAATGGCTTGAACGCCTTGCAATGCAGTTGTATCTATTTCTTGCCTTGCCGGATTCCATTTGTAGCAGGTTAACCCGTTGAAAATGCCGGATTTGCGTCCAAGCAAAACCACCTCATGGCCAGACTTAACAAGCTCATTTGCAATATGTTTACCTACAAGTCCGGTGCCACCCGTGATCATTATTTTGCTCATTGCGTACTTAAAATCAGTTCTTAAAAAACAAAAAGTGGTCACATATGTTTGCATGAGTAGTTAGGAGGTAACAAGTTTTGGGGATTTTCTCTATAAAAGACATTGAAGCGGTTTCGGGAATAAAGAGTCACACCCTGCGCATTTGGGAACAGCGCTATGGTATTATACAGCCTAAACGTACCGAAACCAATATTAGGTATTATGATGATGCTGACTTAAAGTACATTATCAATATTAGTATTTTGAATAAACACGGATATAAAATATCCGAAATAGCCAAAATGAGTATGGATGAGGTGAAGGAGGCGATTCTTAAATTTTCTGGCAGAAATACAACGCATGATAGTCATATTAAGGGTCTAATAGCCTCTATGCTATCATTTGATGAGTATCAATTTCATAAAGTACTTACCACTGCTATTATTCAGATGGGCCTTGAGAAAACCATGCTCAATATTGTGATTCCATTTTTGCATGAGGTAGGAATTTTATGGCAAATTGG
>JBIIGU010000251.1:0-2907 GCA_044236275.1 Bacteroidia bacterium
TTTCCATGGGATATGCTTTGTTTGTGATAGCTGCAAAACTTACAGGTAGCATTGATGTAGAAGGATGGACAACCATGATGGTGGTTTTTCTGCTTGTTTCTGCTTTCCAGATGACTGCCATTGGTATTATAGGCGAATACCTGTGGCGCAACCTTGAATCTTCAAGAAAAAGACCGCCTTATATTGTAGATGAAGTAATATGAGCAACGGATTAAAGTGGTATGCTGTTTACACCAATCCGCGTGCAGAAAAAAAAGTTGCTGCAGAACTGGGTAAAAGGGGTTATACCTATTACCTGCCCTTGCAAAAAACACTAAAGCAGTGGAGCGACCGAAAAAAATGGGTAGAAGAACCCTTATTTAAATCGTATTTGTTCATTTATACCCATCTGGAAGTGCACTACTATGATATCCTGGGTATACATGGAATTGTTAAATTTATTCGCATTGGCAGCGAAATAGCTACACTGCGCGATTCTCAAATTGATGATATTAAACTGGCGCTTGAACAAACCCAAGACATTGAATTGAGCCATGATAAAATTGAAAGCGGAACCCTGGTTGAGGTAATTGCCGGACCGCTAAAAGGAAGAAGAGGCCTTGTTCTTGAAAAAAGCGGCAATAAATACTTTTCCATTGAAATTGAGCAACTTACCACAACACTGCTCCTGAGTTTGCCTGCCAATTACCTAAAAATATCAGGCTAAATTCTTGCATTATTTGTCAGCTTTCTGTATTATTGAGTAATTTTTTTACTCAAAGTTGGCATATCCACAGGTGTGACTGACGAGGCGAAGCTTTGAGGGGATATAAGACCGCTGGGCTGGAAGAGAAAAAACGCTGCGCTGAGAGATGAACAAGGAGAGAGACTAGATGCGAGAGGTGAGAAGCGAGAATGTTGAATGCTTGATGTTTAATGAAAATCAATCTTTCAATTTCTAACTCCTAATTTATATATCTCCGGTATACTCAACTTAACATTTAATTGTATAAACATCGGTAAACTTCGCAATAACAATGTACCAAGTAGTTGATATTCATAATTAAAATCTCGTTAACTGTTTACCCATAAAAAATAATGCCGGAATCAGAACGCATAGAATATAAAAGTAGCTGGCGGGATGAATACCTAAAAGTAATTTGTGCTTTTGCAAATGCATTGGGAGGCATATTGTATATTGGAAAAGACGATGATGGAAAAATAGTAGGAGTTAAAGATCCAAAACGACTGCTTGAAGATATACCTAATAAATGCGTTCAATTACTCGGTATTATTCCTAAAATAACTTCCCACCAAAATAAAAAATCAACCTATTTAATAATTAAAGTCGAACAATCTACCGTACCAATCTCATTTCATGGTTTATACTATGTGCGTTCAGGCTCTACAAATCAACAACTGAAGGGTATTTTACTGCAAAGCTTTTTGCTAAAGAAATCAGGGAAATCGTGGGATGAACAGGAAGAACCTTACGCAACGCTGCGAGATATTGATAACCAAACCCTAAAAGACTTTGTTAACCGTGCAATTACTGCCGGAAGAATAGAAACCTCTGCACGTTTGGATACTACGGGTGATCTTCTCCGCAAGCTTAATTTAATAACGCCATCCGGAAAATTATCGCGCGCAGCATTGATTTGTTTTGGTAAAAACCCCGAAAAGTTTTTTCCAAACATCCATTTTAAAATAGGACGATTTGGGGCAAACGATGCCGACCTGCTTTATCAGGATGTAGTTGAAGGCAATATCTTTTCAATGCCCGAAAAGATTTTCACGATTCTTAAATCTAAATATTTAGTGGCGCCTATTCAATACAAAAACTTACAGCGCATAGAACAATCCCCCTATCCTGAATCTGCTCTTAGAGAGGCCATTTTAAATGCCATTGTGCATAAAGATTATTCAGGAACAGATATTCAACTAAGCATATACAACAACGAATTACTTTTATGGAATGATGGCAAATTGCCGGAAGAGTTACCCATTGAGAAACTCTTTGCCAAACATCCTTCACTTCCAAGAAATAAAAGAATTGCTGATATTTTCTTCAAATCAGGATATATTGAAGCTTGGGGCAGAGGCATTGCCAAAATAAACGAAGCACTCGCATTAGCCGGCTTGCCCGGGCTTGCTGTGTCAGAACTGGCAGGCGGTATTCAAGTTAAATTTAAGAGCAAGAACCAAGTAAGTCATCAACGCAGAAATACTGCCCATACGAATGAAAATGTCGTAGAAAATGTCGTAGAAAATGTCGTAGAAAATGTCGTAGAAAATGTCGTAGAAAAAAAGCATTACCTATTAAAGATGCTTAAGAAAAATGGAACATTATCAGCTTCACAATTAGCGACAATGCTGGAAACAACCGAGCGTACAATTCAACGCTACCTAAAACAACTTAAAGATAGCCATAAAATCACCCGAATTGGCGGAGCAAAAGGTGGATATTGGAAAGTTCTGAAGTAATGGCGAGACTAGATGGGGACTGAGCCTTACGAAAAGACCCAATAATAAAAGAAAGACAGCTCTGCTCAATGTCAAAAGTATTGAAAACAGAAAATCGAGTGTGGATTTGATGCAAAATTTATTTCTGATACCAACCATGAAAGAAGGAGATAGGGAACAAACTAACCTATCACTGTAGAATATATCAATGGTGCATCATTATCAGAAATTAGATATTTGGTTAAAATCAGTTGAGCTGTCAATTCAGGTCATAACGCAGTTAAAAAATGTGGGGCCTGCAATTGGGCTTTGAGAGATCAAATTGTGAGAAGTTGCATATCTTCTATTCCAAGTAATATTGTAGAAGTTTCTTTCGAAACTCAAAAAGAACATTCATCCGTTTTTTATGCATATCAAAGGCCTCTAACGCTGAGCTAAGGACTTAACCGGCAATACTGGTAGGTG
>JBIIGU010000252.1:0-2891 GCA_044236275.1 Bacteroidia bacterium
TGTTCCGCTGGATAAAAAGACTTTCGAAATTACTGATGATGCACGCATAAGAGCTACTATACCAACGCTTAAGAAGATTTTAGCTGATGGCGGTTCGTGTATTCTAATGTCTCATTTGGGTCGTCCTCTAAAGAAATTAAAAGAAGATGGCACTGTGGATTATGACAAGCATACATTAAAGCATACGGTTAAGCGCACATCTGAACTATTAGGAGTAGAGGTGAAATTTGCTAGTGATTGCGTTGGAGCAGATGCAGCTCAAATGGCTGTAAGCCTTAAACCAGGTGAGGTTTTATTATTGGAGAATCTGCGTTTCTATAAAGAAGAAGAAAAAGGTGATATTAACTTTGCCCAAAAATTGGCAGCGTATGGCGATGTTTATGTAAACGATGCATTTGGTACAGCTCACCGCGCTCATGCATCTACTGCTGTAATTGCACAATTTTTTCCTAAAGCAAAATGTTTTGGTTATGTAATGGCCAGAGAAATTGAAAATGCAGAAAAGGTCATGAAAAATGCTGCGCGTCCGTTTACAGCCATAACAGGTGGTGCAAAGGTTTCTGATAAACTCTTGATACTGGAAAACCTGCTTGATCGCGTAGATAACCTCATAATTGGAGGAGGTATGGCCTATACCTTTTTGAAAGCAATGGGTTATGAAATTGGCTCTTCACTATGCGAAGACGACCGTTTGGATTTGTGTATTGAATTAATGAAAAAAGCCGAAGCAAAAGGTGTGAAGCTTTTGTTGCCAGAGGATTCAGTAGTGGCGGATGCTTTTTCCAATGAAGCCAATCATAAGGTGTGCGATAATAAGATGATTGAAAAGGGTTGGATGGGACTGGATATTGGCCCTAAAGCTATTGCAGCAAATGATGAAGTAATAAAAAATTCAAAAACCATTTTATGGAATGGCCCGATGGGTGTGTTTGAGATGAGCCATTATGAGACGGGTACCAAAGCGGCAGCTATTGCCATTGCAGAGGCTACAGAAAAAGGAGCTTTCTCTCTTATTGGTGGTGGAGATAGTGCAGCAGCTGTTGCTAAATTCGGTTTCGAAAAAAGGGTAAGTTATGTTTCTACGGGAGGAGGAGCATTGCTTGAATATTTTGAAGGCAAGGAGCTTCCGGGTATTAAAGCAATTAATCAAGAATAAAATTTTATGATGTTATCGTTGCTTAGATATAAGTATGCCATACTCTGGGCAATGTTCATTCTGTTTGCAACCATTGCCAATACCGGCACCCTTGAGCAACTAAGTTTAGACAGTTTGTTTGCTTTCGATAAACCTATTCACTTGTTTTTGTTTGCAACGCAAACCTTTCTG
Organism: Bacteroidia bacterium; assembly: GCA_044236275.1. Classification (GTDB taxonomy): domain Bacteria; phylum Bacteroidota; class Bacteroidia; order UKL13-3; family UKL13-3; genus JAJTFA01. The sequence goes on from JBIIGU010000252.1 coordinate 1,328, forward strand.
CTTATTAAAGCGGCAATAGCCCCCGGCCTCACTCATTTCAGATTGTCTGCAATTGGTGCAGCTGTTTATGGTGTGCTCACAGAAGTGATGCAAGGATGGCTCACCTCCAGCCGTAACTTTGATTATTTTGATATGCTAGCCGATTTTGCCGGATGTTCTCTGGTTTATCTATGGTTTGCGCAAATAAAAAAGTAACTATGCAAACCCACTACCTTAATGTAAAGAAAACTGCCCGCTTTTTCACTTTGGGAACTTTGAATCATCAAACAAAAGAAGTTTGGTTTGTACTGCATGGCTATGCACAACTTGGTTCTGATTTTATTAAACAATTTGAAATACTTGATAATGCTGAGCGATTCATTATTGCACCAGAAGGCTTGAATAAATTTTATGCCAAAGGCTTTGGCGGTAATCCGGCCGCTTCATGGATGACAAGCGAAGACCGCCTGCATGAAATAGCTGATTATATTGAATATCTGAATCAATTGTATGAATCTCTTCAGATAAATGCAACACGGGTTAAAGTAATACTGCTGGGCTTTTCACAGGGCGTTGCAACGGCTTCCAGATGGCTTGCAGCAGGCAATATTACAATTAGCCATTTTATTGTTTGCTCGGGTGAAATTGCTGCCGAAATGCAAAATCCCATTCATCCTGCATTGTCAAAAATTCCTGTAACGTATATTACAGGTACTGCTGATAAATTAATATCATCTGAAAAACTTCAGGCATATATTCAACTTATGCAGGTCATTAAAGCCCGCATGATTACTTTTGAAGGCGGACATGTTATTGATCCGCAGAGTGTGCTGCATGCAGCCAATATAGAATTTGCACAATAGCTTTCACTAGCTTACTTTTACGCCTGATAATTTACTTACGTATGACACTTTTAACAGGAAAAACTGCATTGGTTACCGGTGCCACCAGAGGCATAGGCAAGGGTATAGCATTAAAACTTGCACAACAAGGAGCCAATATTGCTTTCACATTTGTGAGCTCCGTAGAAAAAGCAAAAGCCTTTGAGGCAGAACTATCTGCTCTTGGTGTAAAAGCCAAAGGTTTTCAAAGCAATGCTGCTGAATTTGCAGAAGCAGATAGAATTGTAGATGAAATTGTAAAGGATTTTGGCTCACTGGATATTTTGGTAAACAATGCCGGAATTACTCGTGATGGTCTGCTTATGCGCATGACAGAGCAGCAATGGGACGAGGTGATGGATACCAACCTGAAGTCAGCCTTTGCTTTAACAAAATCTGCTATGCGCCCAATGATGAAGGCTAAATGTGGTTCTATCATTAATATTACTTCTGTTGTAGGAATTACAGGTAATGCAGGTCAGGCCAATTATGCTGCATCAAAGGCCGGTATGATTGGTTTTACAAAGTCGGTTGCCAAAGAATTGGGCTCACGCAATATTCGTTGCAATGCCATTGCTCCGGGTTTTATTGAAACAGAAATGACAGAGGCATTATCGGAAGAGGTGCGTACTGAGTGGACCAAAGGTATTGCACTGAAGCGAGGCGGATCTCCTGAAGATGTAGCCAACTGTGTGCTCTTCCTT
>JBIIGU010000253.1:0-2877 GCA_044236275.1 Bacteroidia bacterium
AAATATAATATTACCTTCCGTATAGATATGACCAACTCTGATTGTGATGGCGGTTTTGACTCAGTAACAGTTGCCGGTGGTAAGTTGCCAGGTGCATGGGGAGATGGCACTACCTTGAGCCAAGTTGGTACTTCTAAAGTATACAGCAAAACTATTCAGATGGACTCTGGTGAGGTTGAATTCAAATTCCGTTATCACAAAAGCGGTAACACAAACTGGGAAGGTATTGCAAATAGAGTAATGACATTCAAGTCAGACTCAACTATTGCACTTCATTGCTTCAGCACTACATCTGCTTGTGTTCCTAAGCCTGCTCCTTCTCGCATCACTTTCAAAGTTGATATGTCAAATGAAGTTCCGGATGCACAAGGTAGAATTTATGTAATGGGTACTTTCCAAAGCCCTAACTGGCAGGCTGGCGCATTGCGCTTAAACCCGGTTGCTGGTGAGCCTGGTAAATTCTCTATTACTGTAAATAATGTTTGCCCTGCAAACTTTAACTATAAATTCTTAAATGGTGATTCTTCGCTTGCTGCGAGTGAAGAAACTTATCCTGATACCAACTCACGCGCTTGCTTAGAGCCAAACGGATTAGGTGGATTTAACCGTAAATTCAGCAGAACTGATACCAATGCAGTGGTTCTTGGTTATGTATTTAACAAGTGTGCTACTATTGCTCCTGTAGGTTTAAATAAAGTTACAGGTGCATTCAATCAGGTTGTATTGTATCCTAACCCTACCAAAGAATTTGCTATATTAAATCTTAATACTGTTAAAGGTGAAGTAAATGTATTGGTAGCTGATATCACAGGCCGTGTAGTGAAAAACATCAACACTCAGGCAACAGAAATTAAACTCTTAAAAGAAGAATTAGGTCATGGCTTGTTCTTTGTTCGTTTAACCGGCAGTAACGGTGAAACAAGGGTAATGAAACTCATAGTGCAGTAGTTAGTTTTTTTTAGCAAAATAGCCCGGCTTTGCCGGGCTTTTTGTTTTTAAAAGGGTTAGATTTTATCTTCTTGTTTTAAATGCGTATAGCTGCGCAGGTTTATGAAGCACACCTTTTTGCTTTTCTCCCAATTCAATCAGTTCTTCATCCTTTTTAAATCGCTTAATAAAATTGCGCTTATCAAATGTGGTGTTCAATATCACTTCATATAAGTTTTGCAATTGCCGCAACGTAAATTTTTTAGGGAGAAGTTGCTCGGCAATATGGTTATAGTGCATGCGGGCCCTGATGTCTTCAATGGCTGTTTTTACAATCAGATTATGATCGAAAGCAAGTGGTGGAACGCGTTTTACATTCTTCCAAACTACATTTTTAGCAAACGAACCCGGAACTGGCCTAATCATTTCTTTCCTAACCAGCGTGTAGTAGGCAATGGTTACAACCCTTGCATCCGGATCGGAGCGGTAAAAGGCCAGCCACTCTTTATCTTTCTCTTGTTTCACACGCATGGGGTCGCCAAACGTATGAAATTGTTTTAAATGCAATCCCTCTACATGTGTAAGTTCTTTCAATACCCGTGTAGCAGCCTCATCTAAACTTTCAGATTCATCAATCAAATCACCGGGTATGGCAAACTGCGGACGGTATGCATGAGCTGATCTTAACGCAGGATCTTTTTGCTCAATGAGTAAAACCTCCAGTTTGTTATTACTTTCATCATATCCGAATATCACACAGTCAACCGACAAGTGTTTGCGAAAGGTACTTTTTCTCATGGTGTGAATGGTATGGCAAAATTAATTCAATTTTATTTTCATACAAATTGGTGTTATCTATACACTTATTTGATTATTAACTGATGTTGTTTATCATTGTATCGCGATCAAAAATACGTCAAAATGAAAAAAACATTAAGCATCATTACTGCTCTTTTTATTATAAACTTTACTCAAGCACAGCCCAAGCTTCATCAATCATTGGGTAATATACAAAATTTTGAAAATAAAGATCCCTTTATCATTTTTTCTACGTCATCAGGTAAAATGCGCATCAGTGCTTATTCAGCTGTTTGTTTGCGTGTTCAAATAACTAAAGCAAATTCCTTTGAGGAATTTAGTTATGCCGTGCAGGCCAAGCCCGTTGCCGGTTTAATAAAGGTTTCCGATAAAGGCTCTGCTTATGAATTGCGCACCGACTCGTGTTATCTGGTTATTACTAAAAATCCTGCACGTATTGCACTATATAATAATAGTGGTGATTTGCTTAATGAGGATGAGCCTGCCTTTGGTACAGGATGGATTGGTGAAGAAGTGAGCACATACAAAAAAATGCAGGATGATGAAAAATTCATTGGTTTAGGAGAAAAAACAGGTAACCTCAATAGAAGAGGTGAAGGTTTTACCAACTGGAATACCGATTATTTTGCCTATCCATCAAACGGAGATCCTATTTATGCATCAATTCCTTTTTACATGGGCGTGCACCATAATGTGGTATATGGTTTGTTTTTAGACAACACGTTCAAATCACATTTCAATTTCGGAGCGTCTAACAATCGTTTCAGTTCATTTACTGCAGAAGATGGTGAGATGAATTATTACTTATTTGCGTCTGCAAATGTGGCAGGAATTATCGAATCATACACGGCATTGACAGGTCGTATGGAAATGCCATCTTTGTGGAGTATTGGCTTTCAGCAATGCCGTTACAGCTATTATCCCGATAAGGAAGTAATTACACTGGCCAAAACTTTTCGCGATAAGAAAATTCCTTCCGATGTTATTTATTTCGATATCCATTATATGGATCAGTACAAAATATTTACCTGGAACAATGAACGTTTTCCGCAGCCGAAAAAAATGCTGGATGAGCTGGAAGGCATGGGTTTTAAAAATGTGGTGATTGTTGATCCGGGAATAAAAGTAGAG
>JBIIGU010000254.1:0-2876 GCA_044236275.1 Bacteroidia bacterium
AATTTAAATAAAAAATGTGGATTAGTTGGGTAGGATAAAACGTGGCTATTTCTAAATTTGCGCACACTTAAAAATGAAATTAAAATAGTATGAGTTGGTTTACACGAATGTTTTCTTCAACCATTGGCCAAAAGTTAACTGTGGCCTTAACCGGATTGTTCCTTTGCACTTTTCTTGTAGTTCATATGGTAGGCAATCTGCAATTATTTAAAGATGATCAGGGCATGTCATTTAACCTGTATTCTGTGTTTATGACTTCTAATCCGCTTATTAAAACCGTTTCATACATCCTTTACTTTAGCATATTATTTCATGCGTTTAAAGGTTTGCACTTGGCCTACAAAAATATCAAGGCCCGCCCTGTTGGATATGCTGTGGTAAAGGGAAAAGCCAATAGCCACTGGACATCCAGGAACATGGGCGTGTTAGGAACCATCATCTTGGTTTTTATTGTGGTTCACATGAATGATTTTTGGGCTGAGTATAAATTTGGTCACATTCCTTATGTGCAGTATGAAGAAAACCTGCAAACAGGTGAAATTAAATCCAAGCCATACATTGACGATGCCGGAAATCCGAAAACCATTGCCAAAAAAGTAGAAGAAACCATTATAAGTAAAGATGGGGTTGATTATAAATTAACCATAACTAAAGACCTATACGCTGAGGTGGCTGAAGCATTTAATAGTCCGCTGCTTGTGCTGTTATATGTGATTGCCATGTTTGCTGTGGGTTTTCATTTGTTTCATGGATTTAAGAGCGGGTTTCAATCGCTTGGATTAAATCATCCCCGCTACAATCCGGCTATTCAGTTCTTAAGCACATGGGTATTTGCAGTAATTATTCCTGCGGGCTTTGCAGCCATGCCACTTTATTTTTTATTGATTAAATAAGTTAAACACAGATATGACTACATCACCAAAATTGGATGCCAGAATTCCTGAAGGAACGCTGGAGCAAAAGTGGACCAAATACAGGTCAACTGTACCGCTGGTTAACCCCGCCAATAAAAGGAGCCTTGAAATAATCATTGTTGGATCAGGACTGGCAGGCGCTTCTGCTGCTGCTTCCTTAGCTGAACTTGGATACAAGGTTAAAGTATTTTGTTTTCAGGATTCGGCCCGCAGGGCGCACAGTATAGCTGCGCAAGGTGGTATCAATGCCGCAAAAAATTATCAGAATGACGGTGATAGTACCTATCGCCTTTTCTATGACACCATCAAAGGTGGCGACTACCGTGCACGTGAAGCCAACGTATACCGCCTTGCAGAAGTAAGCGCCAGTATTATTGATCAATGTGTGGCACAAGGTGTGCCCTTTGCCCGTGAATACGGTGGAATGCTAGATAACCGCTCTTTTGGTGGAACACAGGTAAAACGTACGTTCTATGCAGCTGGCCAAACCGGTCAGCAGTTATTGTTAGGAGCCTACAGTGCATTGCAGCGCCAGGTTGGTTTGGGTCAGGTAGAAATGCTTACCCGCCACGAGATGCTGGATATTGTAAATATAGATGGAAAATGCCGCGGTATTATAGCCAGAGACCTTGTTTCCGGCAAGCTTGAGCGCCATTTTGGTCATGCTGTTTTACTTTGCAGCGGAGGTTATGGAAATGTATTTTTCCTATCTACAAACGCAATGGGTAGCAATGTAACAGCCGCATGGAAAGCACATAAAAAAGGTGCGTTCTTTGGCAATCCCTGCTTCACTCAAATACATCCTACTTGTATTCCGGTTTCTGGCGATCATCAGTCTAAATTAACATTGATGTCAGAGTCGTTGAGAAATGACGGACGCATCTGGGTGCCTAAACGCAAGGAAGATGCAGAAGCAATACGTGCAGGAAAACTCAACCCCAATGATTTGAAAGAGGAAGACAGAGATTATTATCTGGAAAGAAGATATCCTGCCTTTGGAAACCTAGTGCCTCGCGATGTTGCCTCACGTGCAGCTAAAGAGCGCTGCGATGCGGGGTTTGGTGTTAACCAGACAGGCGAAGCAGTTTATCTGGATTTTGCCTTCAACATGAAATATAAGTACGGCAAAAAGGAAGCAACCAAAAAAGGCATTCATAACCCTACCGAAGAACAACTGACAGAATTGGGTAAAGCTGTAGTGAAAGAACAATACGGAAACCTGTTTGACATGTATCAGCAAATAACCGGTGTAAATCCATATGAAAATCCGATGATGATTTATCCTGCCGTACATTATACAATGGGAGGCTTGTGGGTTGATTATAACCTTATGACCACCGTTCCGGGGTTGTATGCTTTAGGAGAAGCCAATTTCTCTGACCACGGTGCAAATCGTTTAGGAGCATCTGCATTGATGCAGGGATTGGCAGATGGTTATTTTGTTATTCCTTATACCATCGGTGCATATCTGAGCAATGAAATCAGAACCAAGGCTATTGATACCGATCACGAGGCATTTGAAGAAGCAGAGAAATCAGTTAGAGAAAGACTGGAAAAACTAAAAAATATAAATGGAACCAAAACCGTAGATTATTTCCATAAACGCCTTGGCAAAATCATGTGGGACCAATGCGGTATGGCTCGCAATGCTGAAGGGTTAAAGCAAGCTATTGCCAATATACAAACACTTAGAGCAGAATGTTGGAGTGATGTGCGTGTACCTGGCGGAGTAAATGAATTTAATCCGGAGTTGGAAAAAGCAGGTCGTGTTGCTGATTTCCTGGAATTGGGTGAATTGATGTGCCGCGATGCGCTAAACAGAAATGAAAGTTGTGGAGGTCACTTTAGGGAGGAGTACCAAACAGAAGAAGGAGAAGCATTGCGTGATGATGAAAACTTTGGTTACGTTGCTGCATGGGAGTTGAAAGGAGATGCAAATTGGGAACTGCATCACGAAGACCT
>JBIIGU010000255.1:0-2875 GCA_044236275.1 Bacteroidia bacterium
ATTTTAATGAATATGATGCCGATGATTGCGGAGTTTGTGATTTATGCCTGCTACGCAAAAAAACTGAACTGAGTGCTGCGCAGTTTGAAGAACTGGTAAATACCATTGAGAAAAAAGTTAGCACACAACCCCTACATATTGATGAACTTGTGGCCCTCATAAAAGGATATAATGCAACGCAAAGCCTTGAGGCTATACGTTTTTTACTGGATAATAATAAATTGCGCTACAACGTTACCAAACAACTAGAGTGGACTCAACCCAAACACGCATAATATTTACTGTAACCAATGATTTGAATCATGATCAGCGCATGAAAAGGATTTGCGGTGCTCTGCAGGAGGCCGGATACAATGTACTACTGCTAGGCCGCAGTAAAGCAAAATCTGCCCCACTTCACACTGCGTTATTTACCCAAAAAAGACTAGAATGTTTTTTTGAGAGCGGCAAACTCTTTTACCTGGAATACAATCTGCGTTTATTTTTCTTCCTGCTCATTACGCCTTGTCACATTATTGGTGCGGTCGATTTAGATACACTCACAGCCTGCACCTTTGCAGCTAAAATAAGAAGCAGAAAACTGGTGTTTGATGCGCATGAATATTTTACCGAGGTTCCTGAAATAGCCAACAGACCAAGCATTAAAAAAACATGGGGCGTAGTTGCCAAAATTATGATACCACATGCGAAACTAGCTTATACAGTTAGCAACAGCTTGGCAGAGATTTTTAGCAAGGCATACCAAATTCCGTTTCACGTAATCAGAAACGTACCCGATGCAGTTGCTGTAAAAGTAAGCGATAAAGAAGATTATATTTTATATCAGGGAGATTTGAATGAAGGCCGCGGACTAGAAGAAATGATAGATGCCCTAGCTGCACTGAATAAAAAACTGGTAATAGCAGGTGATGGCCCCTTGCATGAGCAGTTGGTGCAACGTGCTGCAAAAAACAATTGCACTCATCTGGTAACATTTACCGGATATGTAAATAAAGATGAATTGGCTACACTCACAGCCAAAGCATGGCTTGGTATTAATTTACTGCATGCCGAAAGCCTAAGTTATTACTACTCATTAAGCAACAAATTTTTTAATTATATGCACGCTGGCACACCACAACTGTGTGCACCTTTTCCTGAGTATAAAAATATTTTGCAGCAGTACGAGATTGGTTTAACCTGCAATTGCAGCAGTGAAGATATTATTGCTGCCATAAAGCAACTGGAGACCAACCCTAACATATATGCGCATATGAAGCAAGCATGTGTAGCAGCTGCGCAGCATTTTACTTGGAAACATGAAAAAGAAAAACTCTTAACATTGTATAAAAGCATTGCCTAACATTACACACCTGCATATTGTATCATTTGATAATCCTTATCCGCCAAATTATGGTGGAGTAATTGATGTATATTATAAAATAAAAGCATTGCATGAAGCCGGTGTCAGCATCACACTTCACACCTTTAAATATGGACGCCAACCTTCAGCAGTGCTAAATGATTTATGCAGCAAGGTTTATTACTACCCACGCAAAAAATGGATAAATCCATACACAGGCAGCCTACCCTACATTGTGCAAACACGAAACAGCTTTGCCCTGCTTCAAAACCTATTGTTGGATGATGCGCCCATTTTATTTGAAGGATTGCATACCTGTTTTTATCTGAATCATCCCCTGCTTAAAAGCAGATTTAAAATGGTGCGCATGCACAATATTGAACATGATTATTACACCAATCTGCAAAAGGTAGAACATAATGTCTGGAAGAAATATTTTTTTAGTAGAGAGTCGGTAAGATTAAGAGCTTTTGAGTCTGTGCTGAACCATGCACAGCTTATTTTAGCCATATCAGAAAATGATAAAAACCATTTGCAACAGCATTTTAAGAATGTGCACCATGTTACCGCTTTTCACAGCAATCAGCAGATTACGGCTCAAACAGGTGTAGGATTTTTTGCATGCTATCACGGCAAATTAAGTGTGGGCGAAAATGATGAAGCAGCACGATTTCTTGCAAGCTCCGTTTTTTCAAAAACAGATTTTCCGCTGCACATTGCCGGAGATAAGCCTTCGAGTGAATTAAAAAAGATCTGTAAACTTTATCCGAACATCACCTTGTTTGAGCACTTAAATACCGAACAGATTAGCAAAAAAATACAGGAAGCTCATATTAATATATTGCCAACCTTTCAGGCAACAGGCATCAAGCTCAAATTAATTAATGTATTATTTCAGGGCAGACATGTTATTGTAAACAAACCTATGGTTGCTAATACGGGTTTAGAGGAACTATGCCATGTGGTTGAAAGTGCAGAAGAAATGGTAAAGCTTATTGATGAGCTGAAAGATAAGCCATTCACTGCAGAAGAAATCCAAATGAGAGAAAAATTACTGATGAATAGGTTCAGCAATGCACAAAATGCGCACCGATTAATTGAGGTGGTAAAAGGTTATTAGAAGTGGCTTACACTCGAAGCCTCATGAACCACACCTGCCTCACACTTTAAAATTTTACCCGGAAATTTTTGAATAATGCGGTAATCATGTGTAGCCATTAAAATTGCTGTTCCATTCTTACTAATTTGAATCAGCAGATTCATAATATCATCACTCACCTTGGGGTCCAAATTTCCTGTGGGCTCATCGGCAAGCATAATTTCCGGATGGTTTAGCAAAGCCCTGGCAATAACTACACGTTGCTGCTCACCTCCAGAAAGTTCATGAGGCATTTTAAAATCCTTGGTGGCCAGCCCAACCTGCTCAAGCACTTCGGTGATGCGCGTTTTGATGTCGTTTTCGCTCTTCCAACCGGTGGCCTTTAAAACAAAGCGCAGGTTCTCATAAACAGAACGGTCAGTTAACAACTGAAA
>JBIIGU010000256.1:0-2850 GCA_044236275.1 Bacteroidia bacterium
AGTTGGACTTTTATTTTCTCTTCTCAATCTTATCATAAAAGCCGCCAAACGTAACCGTTTTTACACCTTCTTCATTCAGGAAGTCGCCTGGGAAACCCAATTCTATTTTACTTACCTCATTTAGTCGTTCAATGTGCTCCTTGGTTAGGTTTACTGCCAGGCATTTGAGGTTTTCTTCGACCTGAGCTACCTTGGTGGCACCAACTATTGGTATTGATGAAAACTCCTGCATCATTGTCCATTTTAAAGCGACATGTGCGGGAGCTGCACCAATTTCTTCAGCAATACTTATAACTGTTTGTGTTATCTGAACGGCACGCTCATTCAGGCGTTTGCTGTTATCCGGTAATCTGCCTTTATCTCCTTTTAAATATTTTCCGGTTAGTGCACCACCGGCCAGCGGAGCCCATGGTGTTACCGTCATTCCAAAATGTTTAGCCATTGGAATCAGCTCTCTTTCGGGTGTGCGTTGCAACAAACTGTACTCAACTTGCAAGGCAACAAATTTGCTCCATCCCATTAGCTCTGCTAATGTTTGCCCTTTACTGATTATCCATGCAGGTGTATCACTAATTCCAATATAGTTTACTTTACCTTGTCGTACTAAATCATCTAATCCACGCATTACCTCATCAATGGGAGTGAGGTTATCCCAGATATGCAGGTATAGTAAATCAATAAAATCCGTGTTAAGCCTTTTTAAGCTTAATTCTACACTTCGCATCATATTTTTACGATTATTGCCCGATGCATTTACATTTGTTTGGTTATCATGCAGCGAGTATTTTGTTGCCACCACAAAATGATCCCGGTTGGCTTGTATAAATTCTCCAATTAGCTTTTCGCTTGTGCCTTCGGTGTATCGGTTTGCCGTATCAATAAAATTGCCACCTGCATTGGTAAAACTATCCATTACTGCAAAACTTGTTTCCTTGTCTGCACCCCAGTTCCATTCTCTGCCAAACCCCATAGTACCCAAACAAAGTTCTGATACCTTTAGGCCGCTATTGCCTAATAATTTATATTTCATTTTTTTCTGATGTTAATTAAGTTAATATTCATCTAGCTGCGCTATAGCCAATATAGCTTATTTATTAATGATAATCATTTATTTAAAATTGCATTGGGATGTCCATGACCAAAATTCTACTTTTTTCTTTAGCAATTATTTCTGTTTTTTCGAAATCTGTTATTCCAATTGCATCTCGCTTGTGTAATATCTCTTCGTTTGTTTCTATGCATCCGTCTATTAGAAAAATATAACTGCCATTGCCTGCTTTTTTTGATGTATAGTTAATCTTATTTCCTGCTTCTAAATCGCAAAGATTAAACCATGCCTGCTGATGAATATATATCGCATCACCCTCTGTTTGTGTGTCCGGTTTAATAATTTCCTGCCACTTATTTTTTCGTCCTTCAGGGGCAAAGGATTTTTGATCGTACCTTGGAGTTACGTTTCCTTTATCAGGAAATACCCAAATTTGAAATAGTTTTACAGATTCACTTTTTGAATCATTCATTTCTGAATGAAATACGCCAGAACCTGCACTCATTACTTGAACATCATTTGCTTTCATTACAGAACCATTGCCCATACTATCGGCATGGGAAAGGGCGCCCTCCTGCACAAGCGTTATAATTTCCATGTTGTCATGAGGATGCTTGCCAAAACCCATTCCGGGAGCTACTTCATCATCATTGAGTACACGAAGTGCGCCAAAATGTATTTTATCAGGGTTATACCATTGTGCAAAGCTAAATGAATGCCTAGCGACCAGCCATCCGTGATTTGCATAACCTCTGTCTGATGCGCGATGTAATATGACTTCCATAGATGTTAATAGAATATAATTTAAGGTTTGATTATCTTATACAAACATGGATAATAAAACCTCTCTGAGCAATTAATGTTTTAAAATTTTTAGTAACGGATTCGATAATTCTTATTCACTTCTTAGTTTATTAAGCAGTCCGTTTGCGCTTGAGGCTTCCTTTATTGTTAAGGTTTTCATTTCTTGAAGCCACATTTTACTCAATTCATCAATTTCCTTCAATAGATTCAGGCCTTTTTCCGTGATCTGGATATCTACCTGTCTTCTATTGCTTTCGCAAATTTCTCGATGCGCTAAACCTTTACTAACCAATTTGTCAATTAACCTACTTGTATTGGAATTTTTATCAATCATAGGCACTGCAATTTCAGTGAGCATAATGGCTTTTGGGCTGGCACCGCGTAAAATGCGCAAGACGTTATATTGCTGAGAAGAAATACCAAATGTTTTAAGACGTTTAATATTTTTCGACTCTAGCCAACTAGCAGTAAATAAGAGATTGACCAGCAGTCAATAGTACTCATTAGCGATCCTGTTTATTTTGTCTTCTATAAGCATTCTTTATGCAACGTAGAAGATTTCGACATTTAAAATTACCTTATAATAAAATTCAATACCAAGTCATAAAATGCTTTGGGCTTCTCGGCATGCAGCCAGTGGCCGGCTTCTTCAATGATTGCTAATTCAGCATGTGGGAAGAGATTTTTAATCATACCATCATCTTGTTCTCTAATATATAGCGAAAGCCCTCCTTTTATAAATAGAACAGGCCCGTTATACTTGTTATTGGCATGTGTTTCCAATAAAATGTTTTCATAATCTTTGTATAGAGTTTCAAAGTTAAACTTCCATATATAGCCGCCTTCTTCACTGCGTTCAAGGTTCTTTAATACAAATTGACGTGTTCCAAAATCACCTAAGAATGGTTTCATTGATTCTTCTGCTTCTTTACGTGACTGTAAATGGCTTAGTTCAACACTTTTAATGGCATTAAATACGTCATCATGCCCATGCTTAT
>JBIIGU010000259.1:0-2829 GCA_044236275.1 Bacteroidia bacterium
AAAAGGCTAAATTAAAATTGATTTAGCCTTTTGTTATTTATCGTGTTATTATTATGAGCTCTGCCTGTGATTTGATAAATTAACAGCTAAGCCTACATGCAGTTTACAATTCTTGAATTTTTAGAGAATTAAAACTCAAATCAATCGTTTTAAATTCAAATTGATTCTTATCTTTTAATACAACCAGAATCTTACTATCCTTTTTAATACCTCCGGATAATATTTCCTTTGAAAGTTCATTAAGAATTCGTTTTTGCAATACACGCTTTAGTGGCCTCGCACCAAACTGCGGATCATAACCCAATTGAGCAAGCCAATCCAGCGCCTCATCTGTTGCAGTTATTTCTATACCCTGCGAAGCCAGATTTTGCTGAATAGCTGAAAACTGCAACGTAACAATTTGCCTTACATCTTCCCTGCTTAAAGGAGTAAACATCATCACATCATCAATTCTATTCAAAAACTCAGGCCTTATGGTATGTTTGAGCATATCCATTACGGCTACTTTAGCCTCTGCAATCTTATCTTCTTTATTAAACTCATTATAGTCCTCCAATTTTTCCTGTATCACCTGAGAACCGATATTGGAAGTCATGATAATGATTGTATTTTTAAAGTTAGCTACACGTCCTTTATTATCTGTTAAGCGTCCATCATCCAACACTTGTAATAAAATGTTAAACACATCCGGATGCGCTTTCTCTATTTCATCTAACAGCACCACGGAGTATGGTCTTCTTCGCACTGCTTCGGTTAGCTGTCCGCCTTCTTCATAACCTACATAACCCGGAGGAGCGCCAATTAAACGGCTTACCGTATGCTTCTCCTGATACTCACTCATATCAATACGCACCATGGCATTATCCTGATTAAACAAGAACTCGGCAAGTGCTTTTGCCAATTCTGTTTTACCAACTCCTGTTGTTCCCAGAAAAATAAATGAACCAATGGGTTTTTTAGGATCGCTCAAACCCGCCCTGTTGCGCCTAATGGCGTCTGCAATAGCCTGTATAGCCTCTTCCTGGCCAACTACCCGTTTATGCAGCTCCTGCTCCAGATGCAATAATTTCTCTCTTTCACTCTGCAACATTCTGGTTACGGGAATACCGGTCCAGCGACTAACCACGCCAGCAATATCTTCACTATCTACCTCTTCTTTTACCATTGCACTGTCGCCTTGCTGTGCTGTAAGTTGTTGCTGCAAATCCTCCAATTGCTTCTCAACTTCCTTTATCTTGCCATATCGTATTTCTGCAACCTTAGCAAAATCACCATTGCGCTCTGCTAATTCAGCCTCATGTTTTAATGTCTCAATTTTCTCTTTGCTTTGCTGTATCCCGTCAACCACCTGCTTCTCGCTTTGCCATTTAGCTTTTAAGGCATTTCGCTCTTCCTGAAGATTTGAAATTTCAGCTGATAGCACATGAATCTTTTCATCATCACCTTCTCTTTTGATTGCTTCACGCTCAATCTCCAGTTGCATAATTCGTCTGTCGAGTTGATCAATATCTTCCGGCACTGAGTCAATTTCAAGCCTTAATTTTGAGGCCGCTTCATCAACCAAATCTATAGCTTTATCAGGCAAAAATCTATCGTTAATGTAGCGTTGCGATAGCTCAACTGCCGCAATGATAGCCTCATCTTTAATGCGCACTTTGTGGTGCACCTCATATCGCTCCTTTAATCCGCGAAGTATTGAAACGGCATCTTCGGTATCAGGTTCATCTACATAAACTTTCTGAAAACGTCTTTCCAAGGCTTTATCTTTTTCTATGTATCGCTGATACTCCGCAAGTGTAGTTGCTCCAATGGAACGTAACTCACCACGTGCAAGTGCTGGCTTCAAAATATTAGCAGCATCCATTGCTCCTTCTCCTCCGCCACCGGCACCAACAAGCGTGTGTATTTCATCAATAAATAATACGATTTCGCCATCACTATCTATCACCTCTTTCACAACAGCCTTTAAGCGCTCCTCAAATTCTCCCTTGTACTTAGCTCCAGCAATAAGGGCACCCATATCTAATGAAAAAATACGCTTGCTCTTTAAATTTTCCGGCACATCACCACTGATTATGCGGTGAGCCAGTCCTTCTGCAATTGCTGTTTTACCTACACCCGGTTCTCCAATCAAAACAGGATTATTTTTAGTTCTGCGAGAAAGTATTTGCAATACTCTTCTTATTTCTTCATCACGTCCAATCACCGGATCAAGCCTGCCCGCGGCTGCAAGCTCATTTAAATTCTTTGCAAATTTATTGAGCGCATTATACTGCGCCTCGGCACTTTGTGAAGTAACTTTAGATCCGCCTCTCAGTTCTGTAATAGCCTTTTTCAAATCCCTTTCATTTACCCCGGCATCTCTAAGCAAAGTTGAAACCTGATCATTGGCCAAGAGTAAACCTATTAGGATGTGTTCTACTGCAACAAACTCGTCTCCGAAATCTCTAAGGCTAGACTGCGCCTTTGTTAGAGCTTGGTTAGCAGAAGTAGATAAATACTGTGCACTACCCCCTGAAACTTTAGGAAATCCTTTAATCATTGCCCCTAATGCCTGTTCAAGTCTTGTAGGTTGAACATTGAGTTTTTTAAATAGAAATGAAACCACTTGCTCATCCGTTTCAAGCAATGATTGAAGGATATGTGCTGTTTCGATGGACTGATGACCCATCTCATTTGCCATTTGTTGTGCGTGCTGAATGGCTTCCTGTGACTTTATGGTGAATTGATTCAAATTCATAATGGTAGACTATTATATTTAAACTCTTTTGCCATCAACAAAAGAACCAAGCACGTTTTTAAGGATATTTTGGCTTAAACCTTTACTCA
>JBIIGU010000260.1:0-2827 GCA_044236275.1 Bacteroidia bacterium
CAGCCCCAAGCCTTTATCCATTACCATAGTAATTCCGTTATCCCGGGGTTTGGTTATTCTATCGGGAATTTGCTTCAGTTTAAAATTTTTCATTTGTTAGTTGTTTCGGAAAAGTTCGATGGCGTGCAGCACATCGGCATCTTTCTGCAAATGTGGCGAAAATTCGAAAATCAAAAAATGTTCTTCAAAATTCATTGACAAAGCAGTTTCCAGATGATATAAGGCTTCCTTTCTTCGGCCAATTTCAAATTCATAACAGGCTAGCCTATAGTAATATAAATAATGGTCGTCATAGGTTAGTGCCTGCTGCAGTAAATTAATGGCGGCTTCGGTATCGCCATCGATGTGCGTGATGTATGAAAGATCTAGCCAGGCTTCTGCCATCATAGGGTCTTCATCAATCAAAGAACGCAAAATTTCCTCTGCCTGCTGCAGGTTTCCGCTCCTGTACTCGGCATCAGCCAAGGCCAAGGCGTATTCCTCATTTTCCGGCTCAAGTAGCAGCGCTCGTTTAAAGTGGTTAAGTGCTTGTTTGCTTTGGCTTAATTTGTCATAGATAATACCCATACCAAACCAGGCCTCTCCGATATTTGGATTAAGACTCGTTGCTTTCTTGTAGTAATCAATGGCCTCCTTGTCTCGGTTTAACCTCTCAAGGCAGCTTGCCATGTTGCAGAAAGTTATGGCGTCCTGTCCATCCTTTTCAATTACGGACAAAAATTCTTTAACGGCCTCTTCATACCTCTCCATCTCCACCAAATCATTAGCCTTATTAAAAGAGGCGGGCATAAAATCCTCGTCTATAGCTAGGCAATAGTCATAGGCCTCAATGGCTTTTTCAAAATTACCCATTTTGCTGTAGGCTACACCAAGACTATACCATGCAGGGCATGAAAAAGGGTTGGCCTCAATTAATTCCTGATAAACATCGGCAGCCTTATCAAATCTTCCCTGCAAGTCATAACAATTGGCTATTTCATAGCGGGCCTGCTGATTATCCGGCTGAGATTTTAGTATCTCCTCAAAATACTCAATGGCTTTGCCTTGTAAATCGCAGTCTTCATACACATAAGCTATTTCAAAAAGCATGTCTATTCGGTCGTCTGCATGTAGAATTGCATTAGCAAAAGACGCTTCTGCTTCTTCAAACTGTTGAAGGTTGAGAAGATTTTCACCTTTCAGTAAAAACAAATCAGGATTAAATGGCTCATACAATTCACATTTCTCCAGCACTTCAAGAGCATCTTCAAACTTACCCATCAATCCAAAAACTTCTGCCTTCTTTAAAGCAAAACCATTAAAATAGGGATATAACTCCTCCCCATAATATAAAACCTCCAACGCTTGTTTTAACTTATCCTGATTGATGTAATATTCGCTTATTGATTCAAGGGTCTCGGCATCAAAATAATCTTTTGATTTATTTCTAATCATCTTTTCAAACCGCGCTGCATGAGAAAGCGTATCCTCGTCTAAAAAATCATCCGCGTCCATAATTTATAACATTGACCTAACAAATATAACAAACAGATTGGGGATCCCTTCATCTTTAAAAGAGGGTTATAAACATGCTATTGTGCTTATTTTCTTGTTGGGGCATCCTGTTGGTTGAGCTAAAAGAAGCAACCAACGCAATACATTTGCGATTCTTATTTTTAAAAATTATGAAACGCAATTTAATTATAGCCTTATTTTTTACGCTTGCTGTTTCTGCTGCTAAGGCGCAAAGTGATTCAGCATTAAAAGATGTAGGGGTTGCTGTATCGCCCTCTCACATCAATTTTAATCTTAAGCCCGGAGAAAGTAAGACCTTTGAAGTGAAAGTAACAAATGAAACTCAGCTAAAGCGTTCTTTTTCTATTGTGCTGAATGATTATGATGTAGATCAAGCAGGTAAAACGGCATTTGCCGAAGCCGGCAAATCCAAATACGGTATATCACAATGGTTAACAATTGCTCCGACTTTTTTTGAAGTAGCTCCGGGGGGATTTCAAAAAATTAAAGTAACACTTAGTATACCCGATACGGGTTTTAGCAATCGTGCCGGATGGTGCCTGATGATGGTTGAAGAAAGAAAGAAGCGCGAAACAATTGATAATAAAGGCGGTGATAAAAAAATCTCTTTGGGCGTAATACCCACCTTTGCCTTTGGGGTTTATATTTACCAAAACCCACCAACCGTGCAGAACAATAAGGTTGAAATTAAAAACTTTGTGAGCAGCCTGCCAGCTAATAAGAAAACAAGAAACATTGAGTTTGCGTTGGAAAATGTTGGCGATGGCATAGCATTTTGCATTGCCTATGTTGAACTAACCAACCTAAAAACAGGGAAGCAGCAAAAACTAATGGTTAAGCGCTTTACTATTTTGCCAGGGAATAAACGAAATTACCTTTTTCCTCTACCCGAAAACCTCGAGCCTGGAAAATACTCAGCTGTGGGCGTTCTTGATTTTGGCAGCAATGATGAAGTAGAAGCGGCCGAACTCACTTTTGATGTTGAATAATTGTCCGTTGACAGTCTTCAATTTATATATTAATTGTTTGATTTATAGTTATTTGATTTTACTTCATTGGTAAAGTCTTTATTGACGAATGGCCGTTTTTAAATTTAAATAGCAGTAATAAATAATAAAGATTTAGCTTTTCATTATTTAACATCTGATATTCAACACTTTGTATAAACCCTACGAACTTAATGGCCGCTATTGTTTGTTTTGTGTCAGTTTTCGCTCATTTTTGTGTTGAAATTTAATAACATTTAATCCACAGAAAAATGAAAGCTAAAAAATTATTAGTTGCATTATCGGTTTCAGCGCTAACCTCAACG
>JBIIGU010000262.1:0-2812 GCA_044236275.1 Bacteroidia bacterium
CCTGTTGAGCCTATTCCTTATGAAACGGCTGGCTTGCAAGAGGCCATCAACCTGCTAAAGGAAAATTTACAGGCCTTTAAAGATTATTTTGCCCAAGCCGGAGCAGATGCTACCCGCATTCACAATATGTTTGGGCCATTAACTTATCATGAGTGGCTATTGTTTCACCACAAGCATTTCTCTCACCACTTTTCTCAATTCGGACTTATTAAAGAGGATGCTTTTTTATAATAAATGGGTTAAATCTGTTGCACCCATAGGGCGTTTCACGGTAAATCCTTCTCCATATTGTGCGCCAATAAGTCTGCCAAATTGCAAAGCTCTACCTTCAAGAAAATCAAAAAAGTCTTTGCCTGTAATAGCAGATTCCGGCTCACTCGAATTCGGGTCATAAAATTGACTGCTGAATGCCTTGATGCATGTTAGTTTGGTTTTAAAATACGGAGTAATGTCAACAATAATATCCGGCTTAGTCCAGTAGTCTTGAATATAATGATAAACCGCTTTTGGTCTCCACGCTTCTTGTGTTTGTCCTTTGTGTATGGTTTCTATTTTTCTTAATCCTGATAAAAAGCAAGCTTCGTGTATCAAATCGCCTGCTTTGGCATGGTCTGTATGTCTGTCCAATTCAGAGTTGCAAAGCACAATTTCTGGCTGGTACTTTCTAATCATTTCAATGGCCTTAAGCAAATGATGTTCGTCTTTAATAAAAAATCCATCTCTGAAACCCAAATTTTCTCTTATGGTAATGCCCATAATGGCAGCCGATGCAGCAGCTTCTTTTAGTCGCAACTCCGCATTTCCTCTTGTGCCAAGCTCGCCTTTGGTTAAATCTACGATGCCCACTTTTTTGCCTAAAGCAATATGTGCCAGCAAGGTTCCGCCTGCAGCCAGTTCAATATCATCAGGGTGCGCGGCAAAGGCTAAAATATCCAGTTTCATCATTGGTTGTTAGTCAATTTCGGAACGAAAGTAAGCAACTTAAGCTTTACCACCTCTATTGTGGCATGATCTTAAGCAGGAGAGGTGCTGCTGCGTTAAAGATTTGCAGTAATTATTTTTTGCAGTTTAACAGATTGTGGCCTTGTAAATGAGTAAAAGTAATCAATCATTCTGCCCTCTTTTCCTATCAGATACTTATGAAAGTTCCATCTGGGGAAACCATTGCTTCTGGGATTGATGGTTTTGTTGGCCAGATAGGCATAAAGGGGATGAGCACCTGCGCCTTTTACATGTATTTTTTGGGTAAGTGGAAAATTTACTTCATAGGTGGTTTTACAAAACGTGGCAATGCCCTCATTGGTTAAAGGCTCTTGCTTCCCAAAATCAGTGCTTGGGCAGGCCAAAATTTCAAGTCCGCTGCCTTTAAATTGTGTGTAGAGATTTTGGAGTTCCTTTAATTGCGGTGCAAAGCCGCAACCCGATGCGGTATTTACAATAAGCAGCAACTTGCCTTTAAAATCAGCAAGGGATATCGTTTCACCTGTAATACCTGTAACCGTAAACTGGTAAATAGATGTATCGGAAATTATTGCACTCATAGTTACAAAAACAAACCAGCTGCAAAAAAGATTTAATAACCCGCGTGTACTTTATCCATGCACGTTTGCATGGCAGTGGTTCTTACAATTGCCAGTTAATTTCTGCTATGCCATTTTGCCTAAGGTAATGATTGCATTTGCTAAAATGTTTGCAACCAAAAAATGCTCCTCTTGCCAGCGGGGAGGGGTGTGCTGCTGTTAAAACCAGGTGTTTGTTTGCATCTATCAGCGCTTGTTTGCTTTGCGCGTACTTGCCCCAAAGCATAAACACCAGATGCGAGTGTTGCATGGATATTTTCTGAATAATTGCATCTGTAAATGTTTCCCAGCCTTTGTTTTGATGCGAACCCGCTTCATTGGCCCTCACAGTGAGTGTGGCATTTAAAAGCAAAACCCCATTTTCTGCCCATTTACCTAAGTTACCCGAACGGGGAATGGTGCAGCCCAGATCGGTATGCAATTCTTTAAAAATATTTTGTAATGATGGGGGTACCGCAATACCATCGTTTACGCTAAAACACAGTCCGTGTGCCTGTCCGGGTCCATGGTAGGGGTCCTGCCCCAAAATAACTGCTTTTACTTTATCGGCAGGCGTTTTATCCAACGCTGCAAAAATGAGTGAGCCGGGCGGATAAATGGTTTGGCCTCCGTTTTTCTCTTCCAATAAAAACTTTTTTAACGCAAGGAAATAAGGCTTCTCAAATTCATCATTTAATAGCTGCTTCCAGCTTTCATGCAATTTAATCTGTTGGTTCATGCAGCGAGAATAAACGAGTTTTATATATTTGATTTAACAAGCAATTCTTATTATGAAGGCAAGATATACTTTTTACCTGTTGTTTTTCTCGGTGTTCAGCATGGCGCAAACTGCAAAAGATTATGCAGTGCAACTTAGGGCTGCCATTTCAGATGCTACCCCATCTGTAACCATTAGCTGGCCCAGTGATACTACCGGACTGAATTATATCGTCTATCGCAAAGAAAAAAGTAGCTTAACCTGGGGCACTCCGCTTGCTACTTTGCCCAAAACGGCAACGCAATACATTGATAATAATGCAGCCCTTGGAAGTGCTTATGAATACTATGTGAGAAGAACCTATACTGCAGCCAACCGTGTTGCTCATGGCTATATTTATGCAGGTATTAAATTGCCTGAAACAATTGCTAAGGGAACAATGCTTTTGTTGGTTGATGCCAACTATGCGCAGCCACTGGCAGCAGAAATCAGTACCCTTCAGTTAGATCTTGTTGCCGATGGATGGGCAGTGCAA
>JBIIGU010000010.1:0-10872 GCA_044236275.1 Bacteroidia bacterium
TCTATTTCTATATTATCATCTACCAACGGATACACATATACAGATGCAAAGGATGTATGCCTGCGTGCATTAGAGTCGAAAGGAGAAATCCTTACCATGCGGTGCACACCATTTTCGCCTTTTAAATAGCCATAGGCAAATGTTCCTTCAACCTCAATAGAGCATGATTTTATACCGGCACCATCACCTGCCTGTTCATCTATTACTGCAGCTTTAAATCCCTGCTTATCGCAATACATCAAGTACATGCGCATCAGCATCTCGGCCCAATCCTGGCTCTCGGTTCCACCGGCACCAGAGTTTATGTTAATCACACAATTTAGCTGATCTTCTTCATTGCTTAGCATATTTTTAAACTCCAGCTCTTCTACAGCCGCAAGTGTTTTTGCATACTGTGCATCTATTTCCTCCTCGCTTGCCTCTCCAGCAGCTGCAAACTCATTCAATACACTTAAATCATCAAACACCTGCTGCACGGCAGCATAGGCTTCTGTCCAGATTTTTTTAAGTTTAATTCCTTTTAATACTTGCTCTGCTTTTTTGGGGTCGTTCCAAAAATCAGCACCATGGGTTTGCTCTTCTTCTTTGGCTATTGCAGCCAGTTTACCCTCAACGTCAAAGATACCTCCTCAGGTCTTCTACCCTTATCTTTATTGATTTAAATTGCTCGTTTGTCATATGGGCAGCAAATATAGGCCAAAAACAGGTATTGCTGCAGCAACAAATGAATTAGCTGACATTTATACATATATTGAGGCAATGGCTATATCTTTGCCACTCAAACACCATGTATGGGGATGACTGGAATTGACGGGAAGAGCAACTGACAGGTAAGCACGCAGCGCATTGGGATGTTGGCGCTTTAATCTCAACACTCAAAACTTTAACTGGCGATTCAAACTTCGCTATGGCTGCCTAATCAGGAAGATTACGCATATGCCATTGTCCCGCAGGGGTTAGCTTAACCGCTCTTGCATCCGGGGCATCAACAGGAAAAGCGTTGCGGTAGTTCTCCTTTAACTGCAGCAACTACCTAAGAGGATAAGGATTGGTTTGGTAAGTGTTGCAACCGCACCCGTCTCGAAAACAATGCAACGCTAAGCGTGAAGAAAGCCTGATTCATTCCTTCTCCGGACGCGGGTTCGATGCCCGCCATCTCCACTAAAAAATCCTGCCGCTGGGCAGGATTTTTTTATGCCCGCTCTGTATTGTTAAATCTCTGCAGCTCAATTTCCATTTTGGTTAATTCTAAACACAAATCCTACAGTTAAGTATTATCTGCTTACGTTTTATTCATTCATGTTGGGGCTTTCCCCTCGCTTCGCTCGGGGCCGCGCTTTACGCTATATTCCGGCTATGCCGGGTATGCCGCTTCAATCGCTAAGCCGGCCTTGCACATGCGCTGCATAGTAATTTAGAAAGTTTATTCAAGAAAAAAGCCACCAGACTTGGTGGCTTTTTTATTTTGCTCCCCTTATTTTGGAAAGCTGCAGCCGGAATGAGTTAATTCTATACGGAGTTATTAGGAAAAATGAAATTGATACCGTGAATGAATAAATGAAGGCTTAAGCAAAAAAAACTTCAGCCGGTATATGTAATTCCTGATGAAATAGTTTTGCTAATTCCAATGTTAATGGCTTCCGTCTGCTTAATATAGATGATACATATCCCTTACTCCCAACTTTTCCCACCAGGTCCTTGTTTCTTAATCCCATTTCATTCATTTTTAATTTAATGGTTTCAATAGGGTCGGGGTAGGGAATGGAGAAATGTTCATCTTCATACTGTTTGATAAGCAATAAAGCCACTTCAACTTTTTTACCATTAGCCGAATTAGGGGATACTTTTTTATCAAACATTTCATCTACCCACTTCAGGTATGCTTCGTACTGTTTTTTATTTTTTATTACGGAGAGTTCCATTGTATTACTTTATTTTAAATTGAATTGTTGAGACATCTATTTTATCGTATTCCTTATGTGTTCCAAACCACTTAATCTGTATGACTTTGTATTCAAATACAATACGAACCACAAGTCGATACTTATTTCCCATAATATTGAAAATGATCCTGTCATCTCCGACCAGACTTGCTGAACCATAAACAGATTTTATTGCATTAAAATTTTCAAAATCTGATCTTACCATTTCATGATACCACTCGAATAGCGCATTGGCAGCTAAAGGATATTTCTCTGCATAAGCCAATAAAGTTTTTCTGGTAATAATATTGAACATTGGACAAATTTAAAAAGTTTTCCAATAGAAAACAAATGAGATGAATTAAATTTTATGATTAACGTTTGCTATTCAGAATGATACCGCTTCTTTAAAACCTTTGCCATGGAGGGAAAGACTACAATTCTACAGGTTTTTATAGCGCAACAAACCATATGTAAAAATGAATTCATTCGATAAAAGAGGGGTTCGGAAAATTGGAATTTTGAAGTTTCGGCAACATTACCGATACTTATGCATGTAAAGATCTTATGTGGAAAGTTCTAAAAAAGAAAAGGATTACAGTATAAAACTATAATCCTTATATCTTTTTGTGTTGCTCCCCGACCTGGGCTCGAACCAGGGACCCCATGATTAACAGTCATGTGCTCTAACCAGCTGAG
This sequence comes from Bacteroidia bacterium, assembly GCA_044236275.1. Lineage (GTDB taxonomy): Bacteria > Bacteroidota > Bacteroidia > UKL13-3 > UKL13-3 > JAJTFA01. The sequence goes on from JBIIGU010000010.1 coordinate 2,622, forward strand.
CTATCGAGGAGTTTCCTTAAAAAGGGATGCAATAATAGGTTTTGAGAACTAATTACGCAATATTTGCCGAACTTTTTTTTAAAATAATCTAGCATGAGTTTATTAGTTGTAGGTAGTGTAGCCTTTGATGCCATTGAAACCCCTTTTGGCAAAACCGACAAAATTGTAGGTGGTGCAGCATCCTATATTAGCTTGGCTGCAAGCAATTTTACCGGTGCCACCAAACTGGTGGCGGTGGTTGGTGAGGATTTTCCGCAAGCGTTTATTCAGCATCTGCAAAATAAAGGTGTTAATACCGAAGGCCTTCAAATAAAACAAGGTGAAAAATCTTTCTTCTGGTCAGGCAAGTATCATACTGATATGAATTCACGTGATACACTGGCAACCGAACTGAATGTGCTGGCAGATTTTGATCCCATTATTCCGGAATCCTATCAGGATTGCGAATTCCTGATGCTGGGCAACCTTACACCTAAGGTGCAGCAAACCGTTATTGAGCGTTTGCGCAAACGCCCCAAACTCATTGTAATGGATACCATGAATTTCTGGATGGAAATTGCTTTGGATGATTTAAAGCAAACCCTTAAAATGGTTGATGTGCTTACTATTAATGATGAGGAAGCGCGCCAACTCTCCGGAGAATATTCCTTGGTTAAAGCCGCAGTAAAGATTCAAGCTATGGGTCCAAAATACCTGATTATTAAAAAAGGAGAAAATGGTGCATTGCTGTTTCATGGCAAAGAAGTGTTTTTTGCCCCGGCACTGCCTTTAGAAGATGTATTTGATCCCACAGGTGCAGGCGATACGTTTGCCGGTGGGTTTATTGGCTATCTGGCCAAAACCGGTGATATCTCCTTTGAAAATATGAAAAACGCTATAATCTACGGTTCTGCTATGGCTTCTTTTTGTGTAGAAAAATTTGGTACAGAGCGTTTGGTAAGTCTTACCGAAGAAGAAATGAATACACGCATTAATGCTTTCCGCCAATTGGTTAGGTTCAATTTGGCTTCGGTTTAATCTGCTCTACATGATATCATTTTTCAACAATGCTGCTGTTTTGCCAAATCATTTGCTAAAACAATGGCTTTTGCTACTTTTGCCTCCACTTAAATTTTTATATCATGTCACAAAGAGATAATGTGATTAAGCACAGCTCGGAAAATCCTTTCGAGTCGATGAAAAAAAGATTTGACATTGCTGCCAAAACTATTGGTTTGGATGAAAGCGATTATCATGTACTCATTGCTCCTCAAAAAACAGTAATTGTAAACATCCCTGTTACCATGGATGATGGCAAGGTAAAAGTATTTGAAGGCTTCCGTGTGGTGCACAATGCCAATTTGGGCCCTTCTAAAGGTGGCATACGCTACTCGATGGATGTGCATTTGGATGAAGTGCGCGCATTGGCCGCCTGGATGACCTGGAAATGTGCCGTAGTTGGTATTCCTTATGGCGGAGGTAAAGGTGGTATAAAGTGCGACCCGCGCTCTATGAGCAAAGGCGAACTAGAACGCCTAACACGTTCTTATACCGATATGATGGTTGATGTATTTGGCCCTGATAAAGATATTCCTGCCCCCGATATGGGCACAGGTCCTCAGGAAATGGCCTGGTTAATGGATGAATATTCTAAACTGGTTGGCAAATCATCGCCTGCGGTTGTTACAGGTAAACCAATTGTATTAGGTGGTTCGCTGGGCCGTGTAGAAGCAACAGGACGTGGTGTAATGGTTTCTACCCGTGCTGCATTGGCAAAAATGGGTATCAATCCTGTTGGCACCACCTGTGCTGTGCAAGGCTTTGGCAATGTTGGTTCAATTTCGGCCAAATTACTGGCCATGCAAGGATTAAAAATTCTGGCAATTTCGGATGTGAGCGGTGCGTACTATAACCCTGAAGGTATCAATATAGAAGAGGCTATCGCTTTCCGAGATAAAAACAATGGAACATTGGAAGGATTTAAAGATGGTAAGAAAATCTCAAACGCAGAATTGCTTGAGCTGGATGTAACCGTTCTGGTTCCTGCTGCTATGGAAGACCAGATTACCGAAGAAAATGCCGACCGCATAAAAGCTAAATTAATTGTTGAAGGCGCAAACGGACCTACCTCTGCAAGTGCTGATGATATCCTGAATAAAAAAGGTGTTCTGGTAGTACCGGATATTTTGGCTAATGCCGGTGGTGTTACCGTTAGTTATTTTGAGTGGGTACAAAACCGTTTGGGTTACTACTGGACAGAAGAACGCGTGTATCGCAGAGCTGACCGCGTAATGAAAACTGCTTTTGAAGGTGTATATGCTGCTGCTCAAAAATACAATATCCCTATGCGCATTGCTGCTTATTGTGTAGCCATTCAGCGTGTAGCCGATGTAGAAAAACTAAGAGGTAAATTCGGCTTATAAGCACTTAACAAATTTTGTAAAATCCCCTGCTGCTTAGGCATTGGGGGATTTTCTTTTATATTCGCATACTTAAAATAAATCTATGCTGCACAAAGAAGGAAAAGCAACCATATTCATTACCCTGGTGGGTTTGTTTGCCATCAATGCACTCATACAGTTTATGCTGCCTGAGCAAATCATTGTTCAAAATATTGCAATTCTTCTATCACTGGCTTTTCTAATAATCATTTTACAATTTTTTCGCAACCCTGCCGTTACCCCAACCAAAGGCGATAATCTTGTGGTTTCGCCTGCCGATGGCAAAGTTGTGGTCATTGAAGAGGTTGATGCCGATGAATATTTTGATGGCAAGCGCTTGCAAATTTCTGTATTCATGTCGCCCTTCAATGTGCACGTTAACCGCAATCCCGTGGCCGGTATTGTGCGTTATTTCAAGTATCATCCAGGTAAGTATCTGGTAGCCTGGCACCCTAAATCTTCTACAGAAAATGAGCGTACCGCAGTGGTTATTGAAACTCCGCAGAAGAAACAGGTATTATTTAAACAAATTGCAGGAGCACTTGCCAAACGCATTGTGTGGTATATAAAGGAAGGGCAACCGGTTGAGCAAGGTGCAGAAATGGGCTTTATCAAATTCGGCTCACGTGTTGATTTGCTGCTACCCCTTGATGCAAAAGTGAAAGTGCAGCTTAACCAAAAAGTAAAAGGTGGCAAAACCATTTTGGCAGAGATTTAATTTTTAACCTACTTTTATTACATTCGTATTATCAAATAAATTAAGAATCATGAAAAAAATAGCTATTGCCATTGCATTCCTTACCTTGGGTTTAATGAGTGCAGAAGCACAAACCGCTCCTAAAAAGGAAACTAAAAAAGTAGAAACCCTTGCTCCTGCAGGCACCAATAATGTAGTAAGCGCGCCTGCTGATGCAAACGTGACTGATGTTGCTGTTGCTGAAGAAAAAGCTACCGATAAGAAAGAAAATTGCACACCTCAGGAAAAGAAAAGTTGCGGATCTGCATCAGGTAAAAAATCTTGCTGCAGCAAAAAAGCTGAAGCTAAAAAGGAAACTCCGGTTAACCCGTAAATCATTTCTCAGAAGTTACATCAGCCCCGCAACAGCGGGGCTTTTTATTTTACATGAATACCTGCTCCAATAAATTTCGGGCATTTTGTCATTTTCTCAAAGTGGCAAAAATATTGTGTGTTTAATGGCTTTTACTATTTTTGACCAAATACTACAAACATTATGATGGACGGAAAAGAATTCAGAAAATATGCGGTAAAGCATAAAGGAATTAGCAGCATAGCTGTTGATGCATATATTGAAAGCTCAGTTGAAAACATGACGCGCACCGTTATTGAAGAGCGCCCCATGAACTTTAGGGAAATTGACGTTTTCTCCCGCCTGATGGCCGATCGTATAATTTTTTTGGGCATGCCCATAGATGATTATGTGGCCAATATTGTGCAGGCACAATTACTGTTTCTAGACAGTATGGATGCACGCAGAGATATTCAAATGTATATCAACTCACCTGGCGGATCAGTTTATGCCGGACTCGGTATTTATGATACCATGCAGTGGGTAAACCCTGATGTTGCTACCATTTGCACAGGGCTTGCTGCATCAATGGGTGCGGTTCTGCAATGTGCAGGCGCCAAAGGTAAACGCACCGCCTTGCCTCATGCACGCATCATGATTCATCAGCCACTGGGTGGTGCACAAGGACAAGCTTCTGATATTGAAATTACAGCGCGAGAAATTCAGAAATTGAAAAAGGAACTGTATGTTATTATTTCCAACCACAGCGGACAGCCTTACGAAAAAGTAGAAATAGACAGTGACCGCGATTATTGGATGACTTCGCAGGAAGCAAAAGATTATGGTATGTTAGATGATGTTCTTACCAAACATAAACCAACCGATAAGAAATAATGGCTAAGGCTCCCAAAGAAGAAAACTGCTCGTTTTGCAGCCGTAGCAAAGCTGATACCGAATATCTAATTTCAGGCATATCAGCTTTTATCTGTGATCAATGCATCGATCAGGCCTTTAAACTGGTGCACGATGATTTGAAAAAAGATAAGCCGGAAGGTAAAGTAAAACAATTAAGGTTAATGCGCCCTGCTGAAATCAAAGCACACCTAGATGAGTATGTGATTGGACAGGATGAGGCAAAAAAAGTTTTGGCAGTTGCTGTATTCAACCATTTTAAACGCATTATGTACAAGCATCCCAACAGCGAAGTGGAGCTTGAAAAATCAAACATATTAATGATTGGTGAAACAGGCACCGGAAAAACATTACTGGCAAAAACGCTGGCAAAAGTATTAGAAGTACCTTTTTGCATAGCAGATGCAACTGTTTTAACCGAAGCCGGTTATGTGGGCGAAGATGTAGAGAGCATTCTTTCTCGTTTATTGCAAGCTGCCAATTATGATGTGACTCAGGCAGAAAGAGGCATTGTATATATTGATGAAATGGACAAAATATCACGTAAGAGTGATAACCCAAGCATTACACGTGATGTAAGTGGCGAAGGTGTGCAACAGGCCCTGTTAAAAATTCTGGAGGGAACCATTGCCAATGTGCCTCCGCAAGGCGGGCGTAAGCACCCGGAGCAAAAAATGGTGCAGATTAATACAGAAAATATTTTGTTTATATGCGGTGGTGCTTTTGAAGGTATCGATAAAATTATTGAACGCAGGCTGCAAACACAATCCATCGGTTTTAAATCAAAAGCAGAAGGACTGGAAAACGAAAGTAACTTTTTACAATATATCTCTCCTGCCGATTTGAGGAGTTATGGATTGATTCCTGAAATCATCGGGCGCATTCCGGTTCTTGCACATCTAAACCCGCTTGATAAATCAACCTTGCGCAGCATCTTAACCGAACCTAAAAATGCTTTAATTAAACAATACAGCAAGCTTTTTGAAATTGAAGGCATAAAACTCACCATAGAGGATGAGGTGATTGATATGATTGTTGACAAGGCTTTTGAGTTTAAACTGGGAGCCCGCGGCTTGCGAAGCATTTGCGAGGCCATTATGCTAGATTATATGTATGAAATACCAAGCCAGCGTGCAGTAAGCGAGTTGCGCATTTCATCTAAAATGGCTGCCCAAAAAATGGAAAAGCTTAAAATGAAAAGCTTGAAAGCGGCTTAAATTTTCAAATTATTATTCCAATGCGGCATGCTACCCTAACAAGTTAGCCTGCTTATTTTGATTTAATTTATTTGATGATTTAAAATTATTCCTAATTTGCCATATGATGAAAGCCGAACGAAACAACAAAAAAACCATATGGGCATGGACCATGTACGATTGGGCCAACTCTGTTTTTTCACTCACTATAGCCACAGCCATTTTTCCTCCTTATTACGAGAGTGTAACCAAGGCTGCTGCCATTGCAGGTGGCAACAACCCTGAAGGACCCTTTTATGTAAACATATTTGGATTTCAAGTGGTAAGCAGTGCACTTTATTCTTATGCGCTTTCAGCAGGTTTTTTACTCGTAACCCTGTTCTCCCCTATTCTCTCAGGTATTGCTGATGCCAGAGGTAATAAAAAGTTTTTTATGAAGATTTTTTGCTACCTAGGCTCTGCATCATGCATGCTCATGTATTTTTTTACTCCGCAAACCGTATCACTTGGTGTGGGGCTTTTTATTCTGAGTTTATTTGGATTTGGAGGAAGCATTGTATTTTACAATGCGTTCCTTCCAGAAATAGTTACTGAGGATCAGTTTGACCGTGTGAGTGCCCGCGGCTTTTCTATGGGCTATCTGGGTAGTGTTATTTTACTGGTCATAAACCTGGTTACCATCCTTATGCCTGATTTATTTTTCCCTGTTCAGCAGATGGCTGATGGCCTTATTGCCGCTGGAACAGATGCCACGCAAGCCATGTCAGATGCAAAAGATCATTATGTTGGTGTGGCCAGCAGGTTATCATTTGTAAGTGTGGGTATTTGGTGGGCCGGATTTGCACAAATACCGTTTGCCATACTCAAAGAAACACCACGTGCCATTGATTCGGAAACAAATGTACTAAGCAAAGGCTGGCATGAACTTAAAAAAGTACTGAAGGAAATTCAGCAGCCGCATAACCATTTAATAAAACGCTACCTGTGGGGATTCTTTTTTGTAAGCATGGGTGTGCAAACCGTTATGTATGTAGCAAGTTTATTTGGTGCGGAAGAATTGCATCTGCCAACACAGGATTTAATTATTACTGTTCTTATTATACAAATTATTGCCGTGCTGGGAGCATGGTCGTTCTCTCGTATTTCAGAAAGAATTGGTAATATTTATAGCCTCATGATAATGATTGTAGTGTGGACCATCATCTGCGTGCTGGCCTATTTCATTCAAACCGATGTGCAATTTTATATGCTGGGAGCACTGGTAGGTATGGTAATGGGAGGCATTCAAGCCATCCTGCGTTCTACCTACGCCAAACTTATTCCGGATGATTCGCCCGATCACGCCTCTTACTTTAGCTTTTATGATGTAACAGAAAAAATATCTATTGTGCTCGGAACTTTCAGCTATGGTTTTCTGCTTACCATCACAGGTAATATGAGATCTTCTGCGCTTGCACTGGTTATTTATTTTGCGTTTGGCATGTTCTTTATTTCACGCATTAAAAACTTTAAAACCTTTCATCCATAAATCATGAAAGTGGATATATTTATACCATGTTTTATTGATCAGCTAAGACCTGAAACCGCTCTGAACATGATTAAGGTCTTAGAAAAAGCAGGCTGCCAGGTAAATTATAATGCCGAACAAACCTGCTGTGGTCAGGCTGCCTTCAACGCAGGATTTTGGGATGATGCCCGCGAAGTAGGTGAAAAATTATTGCGTGAGGTTTCCAATAACAATATGGTTTGTCCGGGAGCATCTTGTGTGGGCATGATTCGTAACTCGTACGATTTACTTTTTCAGAATTCCTCATACCACAATAAATACAGGCAATTGCAAAAGCGCACCTTCGAGTTAAGCGAATTTTTGGTTGATGTGTTAAAGGTAACTCAGTTAGGCTCGATGCTTTTTGGCAAAGCAACGTATCATGATTCCTGTAGTGCATTAAATGAATGCAAAATCAAATCACAACCACGTGAGTTGCTTAAAAATGTGCAAGGCTTAGAATTAATAGAAATGAAAGATTGTGAAACCTGCTGCGGGTTTGGTGGTACTTTTACGGTTAAATACGAAAATATTTCGGTTGCAATGGCTGAGCAAAAAGTTGAAAATGCAATGGCTACAGGTGCAGAATATTTAATCAGCACAGATTATGCCTGCCTTATGCACATGGATGCTTATATTAAAAATAAAAATATTCCAATCAAGTCTCTTCATCTTGCAGATGTGCTTGCACAGGGCTTGTAAAATCTATTAAATAAACAAAATCATGGGACTTATTATTCTTGGAATCATTCTTGCGCTATTAGCAACATTGTTTTTTTCAAAAGTTGATGCGCTGAAAAAGTTTAGCGCTGTAACCCGTATTGCAGGTATTGCCCTTATTGTAATGGGACTACTTACCTCGTGTTTCAAACAAATTGAAGCAGGTTATGTAGGGGTTAAAACCCTATTTGGACAAGTGCAGCCGGGAGTACTCTTTAGTGGTTTGAATATTATTAACCCATTATTTGATATTAAAGAATTTGATGTGCGCACCCAGAATTATACCATGAGTGGTATACATGATGAAGGAGAAAAATCAGGTGATGATGCGATACGTGTGTTGACTGCAGATGGACTTGAAGTAACCATTGATCTCTCCATCCTATATCGGGTAATTCCTGATGAAGCTCCTCGTATTTTGCAAGAGAT
>JBIIGU010000263.1:0-2799 GCA_044236275.1 Bacteroidia bacterium
TGCTTTCGGTTAATGATGTTGAGAAGTGCAACCGACCTGCTTGCGTGTTGCGTTCAACAATCTCTTCGAGTCCGGGTTCATATATTGGCAATACGCCCTTTTTCAAATTTTCGATTTTTTTAGAATCAATATCAATACAGGTTACTTCAATACCTACATCTGATAAACAGGCACCGGTAACCAATCCTACATATCCTGTTCCTACAACGGCAATTTTCATAATTTAGATAATATTACTTGGCAAATTCTTTACAATAGTCTTTAACATGCTGAACAATATATTCGAGTTGATCAGGGCTCATTTCAGTGGAGATGGGCAAAGAAATAACGCATGCACACAACTGCTCTGTAACCGGCAAACTACCTTTCGGGAAAGCGGTACTTGCATACGCTTTTTGCCAATGCAGCGGAATAGGGTAATAAATCATGGATGGAATGTTTTTTTCTGCCAGCCATTTGCGCATGTGGTCTCTGTCTATTCCACAAGTTTGAAGCGTATATTGATGAAATACATGTGTTGAATTCTTAACCCTAACAGGAGGCAGTAGATTTGGATGATTGGCAAAAGCTCTATCATAATAATCAGCAACCTCATTTCGCGCTTGTGCATACGCATCCAGATAATTGAGTTTTACATTGAGTATAGCTGCCTGAATGGTATCAAGCCTGGAGTTTACACCAATATCATCATGCACATACTGCACACTTTGTCCGTGGTTTGCTATCATTTTTAGCCTTTGGGCCAATTCATCATCATTGGTAAACATAGCGCCTCCGTCACCCATGCAACCCAAATTTTTGGAAGGGAAAAACGAAGTTGCACCAATGGTTCCAATGGTTCCGGCCTTTTTCGATTGCCCGTTGTTAAAGGTATAATCTGCACCAATCGCTTGAGCCGTATCTTCAATTACAAAAAGTGAATGCTTGGCAGCAATTTGCATAATACTTTCCATATCGGCACATTGGCCAAATAAATGAACAGGAACAATGGCTTTTGTTTTTGAAGTGATGGCAGGTTCAATTTTTGAAATATCAATTAAAAACGTTTTAGGATCAACATCTACCATAACCGGTTTTAATCTGAGCAAAGCAATTACTTCGGCCGTAGCCACATAAGTAAATGCAGGAAGTATCACTTCGTCTCCAGGTTGGAGGTTTAATGCCATCATCGCAATTTGCAATGCATCGGTTCCGTTTGCACAAGTAATAACATGCTTAACTCGAAGATAAGACGACAATGCCCCGGCAAACTGCTGCACAGCCGGTCCGTTTATAAATTTAGTTGAAGCAATAACTTCCATTACTGCCTCGTCAATCTGATTTTTAATTTTAAGATACTGGTTGTTCAAATCAACCATTTGAATGGGTTGCATGCGTTACTTGTATAATTGTGATGAAATGGCAAATATAAACTTACCTTTTACATTTAAATAAATAAGCTATTTTTGGAAAACAAATGCATCACGTGAGACCATTCATTACTTTACTTTTCGGCATTTTATATCTGGCAAAGCCTTTTGCTATGGCGCAGGAATCAGGCAAAGCAGAGCCAGTAAAAAAAACCATTGAAAACTCGGATAAACCTTTTGCCAATAAAATACTTAATTTCCAATTCAGCTATACCTACAATGAGCCGGGAGGAGACTTGCTTAGAAGATTCGGTGCTTTTCATGGCGCGGGAGGCGGCCTGCTTTTGAAAACCAAAAGAAATTTTGTTTATGCAGCCGATGCCACCTATTACTTCGGTGAAAACATAAAAGAAAATAGTATTTTCTTTAATTTAACCAATAGCAGTGGCTTTATTACAAACACGGGTGGTTTTCCTGCTGAAATTACAGTTAATATGAGGGGCTTTGCCTTTTCGGGCAAATTCGGAAAAGTATTTCCACTAACACCATTCAATCTAAATTCCGGAATTATAGTAATGTTGGGTGCAGGTATGTTTGCGCATCATATTTCTATTTATAGCCAGCGAAATGATGTGGCACCTTTAACCGAGGATATGAAAAAAGGGTATGACCGCCTTACCAGAGGACCTGCATTGCATCAAACAATCGGCTATTATTTTCATAGCAAAAATAGATTCATTAATTTTTATGCCGGTTTTGATTTTACCCAGGCCTTTACCCAAAGTGTAAGGGGATATAATTATGATACCCGTTTGCCTGATACAAACCAAAGAACAGATTTAATTTGGAGCTTTAAGTTTGGATGGATGATTCCAATGTATCTTAGCATAAAGGAGGAAAAGGAATTTTACTACAGATGATTGGGCCCCGCTTATTGCTTTATATCCTTTCTACCAACTTTTATTTTGGTTTGCTCAAAATCATTGCTCCGTTTCATAAGAAGGCAAAATTGTATGTAACGGGCCGAAAAAATTTGCTTAAAAAAATTGAGGAAGAATTAGTAAAAGACAGCAGAGATAAATGCTGGTTTCATTGCGCATCTCTTGGTGAATTTGAGCAAGCACGACCGGTTATGGAGATATTTAAAAACCAAAAACCGGAGTTAGCCATTGTACTTACATTTTTTTCTCCATCCGGTTACGAAATAAGAAAAAATACCCCTCTCGCAGATTATGTTTTTTATCTGCCAAACGACAATGCCCGAAATGCCGAAAGATTTATTGCTGCAATCAATCCTGTTGTTGCAATTTTCACCAAGTATGAATTCTGGTATTTCTACATTAGCAAATTATTTAAACAGAAAATACCACTGGTTTTGATATCTGCACGTTTCAGAAAGGAACAAATCTTCTTCAAGTGGTATGGTGCTTTTTTTAGCCGAATGCTGCAG
>JBIIGU010000265.1:0-2776 GCA_044236275.1 Bacteroidia bacterium
CGGGCAATAATCTACATGTTGCCCCCAGATACTGATTGCTTATGACACGAAAACTGTTAACAGGAGAAATACTGTCATACAGTTGTGTGTAGTTTTTATCATAAAAAAAATAAGCATTCAGGTTTTTATATGGCCCACCTGCTTTCTGGTAGGCATCATACCATTTTCCTCTGTTGTATTGAGGCAAGCGCAAACCGTGGTCACCTTCCAGTACAACAATCTTTTTTCGGTTATTCTTATTTATCAAAGTTACCATATCTTGAATTACCTTTCTGGTATATACAACTTGCTCTAAATAATTTTTTACATAGTCAGGATCTTTTTTGCTATGATAAAATTTTGCAGGTCTGATACTTCCATCTGCTCTAAACACAAAAGGATGATGTGGCAATACCAAATGCAGATAGGTAAAGGTAGGCTGTGTTTCTGTATTTGCGGAAGGTAAGGCTTCATTCAACAATTCATATAACTGTTTGGCATGCCTTTGTGGGGTGAGTGTTTCATAGGCAATATTTATTTGACTAATGAGACTTTGCGAAAAGTAAAAGTGAAAGGCCGAATGTTCGAAAAATTTGAAATGCCTGGTGGGGTGGTTTGTAAAATCAAATAGGGAATAATTGCGAATCATATAGCCGTTTTTCTCGAGCATGGTTATAAAGGTATTATCCTTCATTGCTTCTATCCCCAAAGGATTGTCATCAGGGAAGGTAACCTTTGTTAATGCATGAAAATAATTCATTTGTAGGGTTGAGGCAATTGAAAAAACAGTTTGTGAGTAGTTGCTTTTACTTCTGTTAGCAATGTAAAAACCTTTATCTATTAAAAAACTATCCAGTGCTGTATTGTCAAATTGAAAGTGGTCTTTCATTCCCTGCGTGCTCATATGTTCATCCAGCACAATCAAGTATATATCAGGAAGAGAATCTTGCGATACTTTATTTGTAATATTTACCTCATTGCCCTTTGTGTAACTTACAGGAGGCTTTCTGGTTATTTCCATGTATAAAATCTTGCCAGCATCTATCAGTATGAAGATTAGAAAAAGAAGGTTCAGATACGAAGCTAGTTTTTGCAATTGCGCTTCCTGTTTTCTCTTTATATAGACAAAAAACACCCCGAAAATGAGTGCAACAATACCCAGCATATAAACAGATGAAAATCGGAAATTTGTAATTTTAATAAATATGCTATGGTTAAAATTAAAGTACATTATCAGCCACATTGCCAAGCATAAAACAACTGAAGCTTTAAGCGATGAATGTAACAAGTAGGTTAGCACAATCTGGCAAATTCCTGTAATGATTAAGGCAACAATAAAATAAATTGCTACGCTTGGCGTCTTCAGCCAATCAAGGTAAATACTGAATCCATGAATAAAGAAAAACGTAATAAACAGCCAATGAGCCAGCCAGTATTTAGAGAAGTATGCAACCAGCTTTTTCATTTTTTTCTAAGCAAATAAAGTATTCGGCCATTCTGAAGGGTATGCTGCTGCATGATATCAAAAATCTTTTTTGCTTCGGTTTCAAAATGCATTTGTGTATAGTTTGCAAAAACATCTTTTCTGTTTTTTAGCATCAGTTGCACATTGCTGTCGGTTTTTGGTACAAACTCTGTTATTGCATAATCTCCTAAAACTGCCAGCGATTGTAGAAACGAGGTAATGGGAATGTTTTTAGCAATACAAAGGTGGTGAATAAGGGCAACTGCCACCACCAAATCACTTTTGGCACGTGTAAAAAATGAATCCCGTTCAGCTAACAACAAGCCCTCAGCGGGTGTGGGACTGCTTAAGTCTTGAATACAGGTATAAATAGCTGTTTCATTGTTTTTACATACCTGTGCATACAATTCATCAACTGCAGAAGCAGAACTATCTGCAGCAATTACTTGTATCTGTTTTGCTGCAAGCAATCTTGTGAAATATCCGGTATTGCAACCGATATCAATGGCTGTTTTAATAGAAATATCTTTTAGAAAACGTTCTACTGCGTTTGTTTTTTCTTTAAGGTAATCTTCCGAGGTCCAAAGTGATTGGTAGTATAAATCCCAATCGAAATTGATATAACGAGGTTCAAGCTTACCTATGCAGGTTTTTAAACTATCAATAATGGCAGCTAGTTTTTTCTGCCTGAGTACATGTGTTTGCTGATGAGTTTTTGTGCTTCCTTTAAACGAAGCTTGCACATAAACATGCATCAGCACATGAACATTAAACCTTGCCTTGAATGGAAGTAATCGGCTTAGCTGTTTCATTGAAATGCCATTCGGATATTGTTGAAATAACTTTCCTGCATCTGCATAATTATAATGCATGAGCAAAAGTGGTGCAAGAAAGCACTCACAAAACTGACGATAGGCAATCCATGGTCTATTTTTTTCATAGCTTGCAAAAGATGCGGTATCCATCCATACCATTTTGCCTCTATGCATTTGCATATTAAGTGGTGTGGCATCTTTCAATATCATTTCATGGCAAAGGGATATTTCAAGAATCTCAAGTAAACGCAGAGCAGCATCTTTCCACTGACGAAAAGACCACTCATGCGGGTAGGTTATTACATGCAGCTGTTCGGGTAAGATAGTTGTGGCCTGCGTATGTTCATCAAATATAGGCGAACTTACTTCCCGATGTGAGAGCAGGAGTTGTTTCTGTGTGAGTACGTCATACAATCCTGATTGGTGCAGTAAACGATAGTCGGATAAATAAGATTTATTGATTTGCCTGTATACAAGATCACCTGCTTTAAATACAACAGAATCGGGATCTTTATAA
>JBIIGU010000266.1:0-2771 GCA_044236275.1 Bacteroidia bacterium
CCTTGCTGATTATACATAAATAGGTTTTGATTAACAACACTTACAATCATTCCACTATCACTTATTGCAATATCATTATCGTTAGGTGTGCCTTGAGTTATGTTTCCATCAAAACCGCCTACAACACTTGGGATAGGTGCGGAGTTTTTACCAAAAGATGCAGTTTTGATGCTTCGGGCCTTTTGCTCGCGCAGCGCATCGACTAATTGCTTATTCTTGTTCAATTGGGTTAGCGGTGCAGGAAATGCACTTTTAATCAATTGCAATTTTGGTCCAAAGTCGGGTAAACTTTCATCACTTGGGTTAACAACTGCTGCAGGCTCAGCAATTATTTCCAGCGTTGAATATGATAGTTTATTCTGAGCAACTGCTGTAAATGCGATCAATAAGAAATAAAAAACGACTATATTTTTCATGTTTATTCTCTTTTGTTACTGCGAATTTAATCTTTTAAAAACTTTTGTTGCACATAAGGGTATGTGAATACGCTTAGCAAGATAACCACAGCACCGGCATAAAATCCGGCTGACATTACCTCAGATTCCCCAAAGAGCAATAATGAAAACACAACTCCATATATAGGTTCTAGGTTATTTGTTATAATTACCGTAAGTGGTGAGAAGTCTTTTAAAATCTCAATACTCCAAGTAAACGCGAGCGTGGTGCAAAAAATACTAAGAAATAAAAGATAGATAATGTCGCTGTTAACCGGAAGTGGTATAAAGTTGGTTTCATTTTGCATAAGTATTTTCAGAACAGTTATGAAAATAAAAGCAACCAAAAACTCAATGAGGGTTATTTTGGAGGCTTCATGTTTTGCGATTAGTTTGCCATTGTAAACGCCAAATAATGCACCGGTAAAGGCGGCTAAGATGCCGTAAATTACACCCATCGCATAAAAACCTTCAAATTGTAGTATTATGGTCAGGCCAACTGCAATTACAAGGCCATAAATAAGATCACCCCAAAAAAACTTTTTGTTCAGCAAAATCGGTTGGAGCAAACTGGCAAAAAGTGTTATGGTTGAAAAACCTGCAAGTGCCATAGATACGTTTGATACCTTTATTGCATGGTAAAAGAAAAACCAGTGCGCTCCAACCACCACTCCCATAAGGCTCATTTCAAAAAGTGCTTTACCATCTATTTTCAAATTCACGTTTTTCCAACGCATAAATATGTATAGGCTAAATGCAGCAAAAAGTAATCTATACCATACAAGATCATAAGAGTTTAGTGTAATAAGCTTGCCCAGCACAGGTGTAAATCCCCAAAGGAATATGATGATATGGAGCTGGAGGTACTTGTTTAACTTCATAATTTATTTAGGCGCCTTCGACACAAAATAGATGGCTACAAACAAGTAAATTATATTTGGCATCCAAACGGCTATT
The DNA here is from genome assembly GCA_044236275.1 of Bacteroidia bacterium. Classification (GTDB taxonomy): domain Bacteria; phylum Bacteroidota; class Bacteroidia; order UKL13-3; family UKL13-3; genus JAJTFA01. Next base: position 1,392 of record JBIIGU010000266.1, read on the forward strand.
GCTGGAGTTAACACATTAGTTATCCCAAAAGTATTAAATACCTGAACTAGTAGAAGGAAGAAAAGTGTAATGAATAGACCTAGTCCCAATGCCATACCTGTTCCTCCTCTGCTTTTACGAGAAGAGATTGATACCGCAAGGAGTGTTAAAATAAAAAATGAAACCGGAGAGGCTGTTCTTCGGTATAGTTCTACCAAATATTTACTGATATGTGGTGAACCTTTTTCTCTTTCAATGCGAATATATTCGTTCAGTTCGGGATTTGTCATAGAGGATATATACTGAGTTCTTATGATAAACTCAGAAGGCTTAATCTTCAGAATAGTATCTTTAAAATCTCCACCAAGTAATATTTCTCCTTCTTTTGTAAATACTCTTTGATGCCAGCCTTCAAGCCTCCACATTTCTTTGTTTCTGTTCCATGAGAGTCTTGTAGCGGTAATTCGTTGTATGAGTTTGCTGCTGTCAAATCTTTCCATAGATACATTAAAACCGGTGCTGTCTAAGTAATTGAAAGTACTCATGTGCAGAATACTGCCGGGTTCAATCTGCACATGTATATTTTCAGACTGGGTTATCTTTTTCTCTTTAATCCACTGCTCTTCAAATGCAAATCGATGTTTATCGCTAATAGGAATGAGATAGGTGTTTAAGAAAATAAAAGTTAGTGCCAAGATTCCGGCACCTATCATATAAGGTCTAAGAAATCGAATAAAACTCATTCCACTGCTAAGCATGGCTACTATCTCAGTATTTTGAGCTAGCTTGGCATTAAAAAATATGCAAGAAAGAAAAACAAAAATGGGCCCAAATAGTCCAAAGAACCACGGAATAAAAAAGATGTAATAATCAAAAATAATGGCTTTCAAGGGAGGCTTGCGTTTTAAAAAGTCATCGAGTTTCTCCGGGATATCAATAAAGATTGCAATAACCGTAAACAGGCCTAAGGTAAAAATAAATGTTACCAAAAATTTATTAATAATATATCTGTCAAGCAGTCTCATCAGAGTCTAACAGTAATTTGTTTCAGTATATTGGTTTTCCAGGTGTCAAAATCGCCATCCACAATATGTTTTCTTGCTTGTTTTACCAGCCATATATAAAAACTCAGATTTTGTTTACTTGCAATATGCGCGCCAAGAATTTCACCGCAATGAATAAGGTGTCTTAGATAAGCTTTGGAATAGTGAGGTGTAAATAAATCATCTAATGGTGTAAAATCATTCTTCCACTTTTCATTTTTGATATTGATGATTCCTTTAGAAGTAAAAAGATAACCATGTCTTGCGTTACGTGTTGGCATTACACAATCAAACATATCAACTCCAAGTGCTATGCACTCTAAAAGATTTTGTGGTGTGCCAACTCCCATTAGATAGC
>JBIIGU010000267.1:0-2770 GCA_044236275.1 Bacteroidia bacterium
CTGGAGTGTCCGTTGCGTTTGCAATGCAGAGCCTACAAATCCGGAAGGCAGAGCCAATTGCCAGTAAAAATGCAAAAGAAAAAGGCAATTAGCCGATTTTTAAATTTTATTGTGGTAGATACTGGCAAATTAACCCTTTTGCAGAAACGAACTGGCAAAGGAATATGGCAAAACTTATATGAACCTCCTTGTATTGAAACAAAGGAAATAGTAAGCAATAGTTTGGCTCCGGAGAGTATCGAGTTATTAGATGTCTTTAAGAATATTAATAATCTATCCTTAAAACGCACTTATGAATGCAAACATCAACTTACGCATCAAAATATTCTTGCCGTTTTTTGGGTAGCGAATTGTAAAACTTCAGACATAAAGGATAATAAGCACTATGTTAAATCATCATGGCAAAACATTAACCAATTTGCCGTGCATCGTTTATTTGATAAGTTTTTGAAATATTATACCTTGCATCATGCTCCTTAATCTAATATTTACATGTCGGTAAACAAAGTAATATTGCTTGGCAATCTTGGTAAAGACCCGGAGGTAAGATACCTTGAACAGAACAGGGTTGTTGCTAAATTTACCCTTGCTACCAGTGAAACATTTACCAACAGACAAGGTGAAAGACAAACAGAAACTGAGTGGCATAACATAGAAGTTTGGGATAATCTGGCACGCATTGTAGAAAAGTATGTAAAAAAAGGCAACCAGCTTTATTTGGAAGGCAAAATAAGAACTGAGCGCTGGACCGATAAAGAAGGGCATGAACATACAACCAAGAAAATAAAAGCTACAAGCCTAACCCTGCTAAGCAGCAGAAATACACTTGAGTCTTCTGATGCGCAACAAAACCAAAAAATAGTTATAGAAAATATTGATACTAGCCCTCAAAGTCTGCCAACTCCTGAAGACGAATTGCCTTTTTAGTCAATAGTATAAGTAACTTGTATATATTTGCATTAAACAATCACTAATCATTTTGGATAGCACGCAGGGGGAACCCCCATCTCATATTGCACTGCAAATTTTTTCAATTGTTAATCAAAACCTCTCTGCCGGTGAAATATTAACCGCTCTTATTTGTGGTGGGATAATTTTGTTACTCATCCTTTGTTCAGCCATTATCTCAAGTTCAGAAAACGCCTTTTTCTCTTTAAGCGCAACGGATAAAGAAGTTTTGGCTGAAGAAAAATCAAGGGCAAGTGCATCTGTTCAATACCTTTTATCACACCCAAAAAGTTTACTTGCCACCATTTTAATAGCCAATACATTTGTGAATATTGCTATTGTAATGCTATCTACTATTGTAATCTCGATAATTTTCAATTTTGGCAATAACCACCTTATAGGCTTTTTAATTGAAGTTATTCTGGTAACATTTATTTTAGTTCTATTCGGTGAGGTGATGCCTAAAATTTATGCATCACAAAATAATGTGCGGGTTGCCAAATTTGTTGCCCTCCCCATGTTTTCCTTAAGTAAGATACTTTATCCTTTTGTTTATCTGCTTGTAAAATCTACCTCAATCATTGATAAACGAATAACAAAAAAAGGACATGTTTTAAGTGTGGATGAACTAACACATGCTATTGACATTACTGCGGAGGAAGACACCCCGAAAGAAGAAAAAAACATACTAAAGTCAATCGTTAATTTTGGCAATACAAGCGTAACTCAAATTATGCGTCAAAGACCCGACATATCGGCCTTAAACCAAACCATACCCTTTACCGAAGTCAAAGAAAAGATAACCGAATGGGGCTATTCGAGAATGCCTGTATACGAGGATAACCTAGATAATATAACCGGAGTATTATATATTAAAGATTTACTACCAAAGCTTAAGGAAGCCGAAGATTATAAATGGCAACAATTGGTGAGGAGGCCTTATTTTGTTCCTGAAAGTAAAAAGATTGATGACCTCTTAAAAGAATTTCAAAGCAAGCGCGTGCATTTAGCTATTGTGGTGGATGAATTTGGAGGAACTTCAGGCATTGTAACAATGGAAGATATTCTGGAAGAAATTTTTGGTGAGATTCATGATGAATTTGATGAAGATGAAACCTTTTACTCTCGCATTAATGAGCACACTTTTGTATTTGAAGCCAAGATGCTGATTAATGATATGTGCAGATTTATGGAGGTTGATACAGATGTTTTTGATGAAGTAAGAAATGAAGCTGATACTGTTGGAGGCATGCTACTTGAAATATCAGGTGAATTGCCGGAACAAGGACAGATAATACCATTTAAAGAATTCAGGTTTCATATAGAATCTGTTGATAAACGAAGGATAAAAAGGATTAAAGTGGAAATATTGAATGAGGAGGAAGAAGCATGAGGCTTTTGCCCGCAATATGCAGCGCATTGCTTTTTTTAGCTGCGTGTGATTCGGCATATGTGCCCAAACCAAGAGGGTTTCAGCGGATTATTTTTCCGGAAAGGAAATATCAGCCATTTACCAACGATTGCCGGTTTACCTGTGAAATACCCATTTATTCAATAGCCGAAAAGGATAATCATCCTATGGCAGATAAATGCTGGTTTAACGTTAATTATCTTCCATTCAATGCTACACTTCATCTAAGCTATGTGCCCATCAATGATAGAAAAGATTTATACAAGGTTTTAGAAGATAGCCGAACACTGGTTTATAAGCACACCATTAAAGCTGATGAAATATATGAAACCGTTATTGGTAATGCCTACCTCAATGGCATGTTGTATGAGCTAAGCGGTAATACTGCAACAAACTTCCAATTTTACGTTA
>JBIIGU010000268.1:0-2765 GCA_044236275.1 Bacteroidia bacterium
TAGATAAATTGGTTGAGGCGATTGTGGAATTGGGTGCATAAATTATGTTGCTAAGCTCACACCAAACAAAAAGCCCTGCAAAATTGCAGGGCTTTTTGTTTAAGCATTTATTTATTAATGACCGTGATGATGGTCTTCGCTATATTCATGTTTCTCTTCCTGCGATTGAGAACCTGTTTTTGAATCATGCATCTTGGTGCATTTATCGCCACATTTTTCGGCACACTCATCTTTTGACTTGCAACCATGCTCACAACCTTGCATGCATGAGCCGCCTTTGGCGTGCTTTAAGCACATGGATTTTTCTTCTTCGCTGCAACCCAAGCTATCGCACATAGCAGCACACTCTTCCTGGGTCATATCGGCACATTTGCTCATATCGCATTTCATTTCTTTCTTTTCACCGGGAGTGCAGCATTCCATTTTTTCTTTTGATGCTCCGTGGCCTCCGCTCATTTGATGTCCTAACATAGGTGCCAGCGTTAAGCCAACCAAACAAGTAAGTTTAATTAAAATATTCATTGAAGGGCCTGAGGTATCTTTAAACGGATCGCCCACGGTATCGCCAACAACAGCTGCTTTATGCGGCTCTGATTTTTTGTAGAATATTTCTTTTTTACCGTTTACTTCAATCTCTACTCCTTTTTCAAAAGATTTTTTAGCGTTATCCCAAGCGCCACCGGCATTGTTCTGGAAAATTGCCCACAACACTCCACTAACGGTTACACCGGCCATATAAGCACCAAGTGCTTCGGCACCCATAATAAAACCAACCAAGATTGGAGTAACAATGGTTATAACACCCGGTAACAACATTTCACGCAAGGCTGCGCTTGTTGAAATTTCAACGCATTTGCCATACTCTGGTTTAGCTGTGCCTTCCATAATGCCCGGTATTTCACGAAATTGTCTGCGCACTTCATTTACCATATCCATGGCAGCTTTACCTACCGAATTCATGGCTAATGCTGAGAAAACAACAGGAATCATGCCACCAATAAATAAAGCAGCCAAAACCTTTGCATCAAAAATATTAATACCATTAATGCCGGTAAACGTTACATAAGCAGCAAACAATGCCAAAGCTGTTAAAGCTGCTGAGGCTATGGCAAAACCTTTACCAATAGCGGCTGTGGTATTTCCTACTGAATCCAGAATATCTGTTTTTTCGCGCACATCGGCAGGCAGTTCACTCATTTCGGCAACACCACCTGCATTGTCTGCAATTGGCCCAAATGCATCAATAGCCAACTGCATTGCAGTATTGGCCATCATGGCTGAGGCAGCAATACCCACGCCATAAAAACCGGCAAGAGCGTAAGCTCCCCAAATGGCTCCTGCAAATAAAATTACCGGCAGCGCAGTAGAAAGCATACCTGTGCCTAAACCTGCAATAATATTGGTAGCAGCACCTGTAGCCGATTTTTGAACGATGCCTAAAACCGGCTTTTTACCTAAGCCTGTATAAAATTCTGTTATATATGAAATGGCTCCACCTACAAACATACCAATGATAACGGCATAAAACACGTTCATAGAGGTAGTGGTTGCCGTGCTAAACTCACCTGCGTTAAACACGCTCATGGTAATATTTTCAGGCAACATCATTTTGATTAAAAAGTATGAAGCGATAAGCGATAAAATAATAGAAGCCCAATTGCCTCGGTTTAATGCCGCCTGAACGGTATTGGTATCCGCTTTGCCGTTATCACTTACACTTACAAAATAACTGCTGATGATGGAAGCCAACAAACCGAAACCTGCAATACTCAATGGCAATAATATTGGACCCAAGCCATTAAAAGGAATACCGCTGAAATCTCCATTGGCCTGAATAAAATCACGGATAAGGTAGTTACCCAAAACCATTGAAGCCAAAACCGTAGCCACATAAGAGCCAAATAAATCGGCACCCATACCAGCTACGTCACCAACGTTATCACCTACGTTATCTGCAATGGTTGCAGGGTTACGTGGATCATCTTCAGGAATACCTGCTTCTACTTTACCTACAAGGTCGGCACCAACATCAGCTGCTTTGGTATAAATACCACCACCCACACGTGCAAATAAGGCAATACTTTCAGCACCAACTGAGAATCCGGCCAAAACCTCTAAAACGCGGGTCATAGCTTCATATCCTCCATTATCTAGGCTACTATCCATAAAAAAGCTAAAGAAAATAATAAAGAGCATGCTCAAGCCAAGAACGGCTAAACCAGCCACGCCCAATCCCATTACAGTTCCTCCGGTAAAGGAAACTTTAAGAGCCTTGCTAAGCGATGTTCTTGCTGCCTGCGTGGTACGCACGTTGGCTTTTGTTGCGATGCGCATACCAAAGAAACCGGCTAATGCGCTAAAAAAGCAACCCAATACAAACGCTACAACAATAAGAATATGAGAGGTTTCAACAACCTGCGAAAGCCAACCTAAGGCTGCGCCTGCAATTACCACATAAATAGCCAAAATGCGGTACTCGGCTTTCAAAAAAGCCATTGCACCTTCGGCAACGTAGCCTGCAATTTCTTTCATTCTGTCTGTTCCTGCATCTTGTTTGCTCACCCAAGCGCTTTTAACGGCCATAATTATCAGGCCTAGAATACCCATCGCAGGGATTAAGTAAATAAAGTTCTCCATGTTTTTATTAGTTATTTTTAATCAAAGCTGGCAAAAATACGATAAAATTTAACATTCAAAAGTTAGATTTGAATCATCACCGTGTTTATGGCTGTATATCTTAGTCCTTATTTTTTAAGAATTTTAGC
>JBIIGU010000309.1:0-2762 GCA_044236275.1 Bacteroidia bacterium
TACCTTATCCTGCGCATCGCCACAGGCAAATACGCCTTCTATATTTGTTTTGCTGGTGCCCGGCAAAGTTTTGATATAACCGGTTTCATCCATATCAATCCATCCTTTAAACACATCTGTATTTGGCTGATGACCTATGGCTACAAAAAAACCTTGAATGGCAATTTCTTTGGTTTGTCCGGTTTGGCTGTTTTTTACGCGCATACCTTCAACCTTATTTTCACCCAATATTTCATCCGTTTCTGTATTGAATAAAATCTCAATATTGGGCGTGTTCTGCACGCGGTGTTGCATGGCTTTGGATGCACGAAAAGCATCACGCCTTACCAACATATATACCTTGCTGCAAATTTTGGCCAAGTAGCTGGCTTCCTCACACGCGGTATCTCCGGCACCTACAATGGCTACCTCTTTACCACGGAAAAAGAATCCATCGCATACAGCACAAGCCGAAACACCTTTTCCATTAAGCTTTTGCTCTGAGGGAATACCGAGCCACTTTGCAGAGGCACCGGTTGCAATAATTACAGTTTCTGCCAGCAAGTGTTGGCTTTCATCAACCTCTATTTTAAAAGGGCGTTGTGAAAAATCTACTTTTGTTACCATACCATAGCGCACATCAGTGCCAAAACGTTCGGCCTGTTTGCGGAATAACTCCATCATTTCAGGACCCATAATGCCATCGGGGTAGCCGGGATAGTTTTCTACATCAGTGGTAATGGTAAGCTGACCTCCAGGCTGCATGCCTGCATACATTACCGGTTTCATATCCGCACGTGCTGCATAAATAGCAGCGGTATAGCCGGCCGGCCCGCTGCCAATAATTAAACATTCAATATTTTGAGTTGACATATAAAAATGAAATTTAGATAACGTGGTAAATCTAATTTTCCTGCACAAGAGGTTTTGCCAATTTTATAAACAATAGCCAGACCTTTTGTTAGCGTTTAGAAAATCAGTGATTTAGGTTACAGCCTTTTTGACACTTAGTTGTATAAGCCACTCTCATAACCCTCATCGGTTAAAAGGTTATGTCCATCTGCTGCAGTGGTGGCCAGTTTATCGCAATGCTCATTCTCTTTATGTCCGGCATGCCCTTTAATCCAACGGAATGTGATGTGTTGTTTAGGATATAATTCAAGAAAACGTTTCCATAAGTCGGCATTTTTTTTACCCTTAAAATCTTTGAGTTGCCAATTAAAAACCCAACCTTTTTCTACGGCTTCGCATACATATTTAGAGTCGGTATAAACGGTAATAAAAGTTCCCTGCATTTTCATGGCCTCTAGTGCAGCAATAACTGCCAGCAGCTCCATTCGGTTATTGGTGGTTAGTTTATAACCTGCTGAGAGTTCTTTACGGAGTTTGCCTGAAACCATTACCACTCCGTATCCACCGGGGCCGGGATTGCCTCTTGCAGCGCCATCTGTATATACGTTTATTTGCATGCTTATATGGTAATACGATAAACAGTCCACTCATCCATAGCTTTTGCACCCATTGCTTTATAAAAATCTATGGCAGGTTTATTCCAGTCGAGTACACTCCACTCCACACGCCCTAATTGGTTATGCTTGGCCATTGCAATAAGCTCCTGAAACAAAGCCTTACCATAGCCTTTGCCTCTGTGCTGCGGTTCTACAAACAAATCTTCTAGGTAAATGCCGGGCTTGGCTCTAAAGGTGGAGTAATTATAAAAATAAAGGGCAAACCCAACGGGTTGGTCATTTTCAAAACACAGCAATACTGATGCATAAGGGTTTTCACAAAACAGTGTTTGATGTAATTTTTCTTCAGTTGTTTCTACCTCATGGCTTAATTTTTCATAAGCGGCAATGGCTTTAATAAAATGAAGGATGATGCCAACGTCTGCAGGCTCGGCTTTTCTGATGTGCATATTACTTTTGTGATTGTATGCGAAAACGGCCAGTGAAATTTTTGGTAAGAGGCCCCATTGATAAGCCGTTTTTTGATGGCACCGTATAACTGGCCGTAATTTTCCATGTGGTGCTGTTTATGCGGGTGCCGCTAATGGTGCCTTTGCTTATTTTAAAATAACCCCTGTCGGCACAGAAACAAGATTTTTGAAAAACAGTATTGGCTTTTACGAGATCGGCATCTTTTAATACAAACCGGTTGCCTTTTGGCGGTGCAATTTGAAACATAAGCGATTCATAATACTCATCATCTGTCATTTGCGGATACTCAGGAGCCTGATAGCTGTATTGCACCACCCACATTTTTCCTACACCCATTTTGGGGTAAATATTGACGCTGTCGTTATCCTCACCCTGCCTTATAGAGAGAGAGGCATTTCTATAAATAACATTTTCGGTTTTTGCAGGGTTGGGTTTATCAGGGCTTTGCTGAGCCTGCAAAGTTGAAAGAGCAAAAAGCAAAGTAACGGATGTGAAGATTTTTTTCATAAGGTGAATGTATAAAAATTAAACGGCTTCGGCCACAACAAATGTACTTCCTCCAATGAAAATCATATCATCCGCTTGCGCATTTTTTTGTGCGGCAGCAAGTGCATTGGCTACGGTAGGATAGGCTAGGCCGTTTAATCCGTATGCATGTGCAGCATCAGCCAGTTCTGTTTCTGGCAGGGCGCGCGGTATATTGGCACGGCAAAAATAGTAGGTAGCATTGGAGGGAAGCAGCTGCAAAACTTTCTGTATGTCTTTGTCCTTTACCATGCCAATAACCATGTGTAAATGTTTTTTGGGTGTAGCATCAATTTGCTGCAATACGTATTGTATGCC
>JBIIGU010000269.1:0-2757 GCA_044236275.1 Bacteroidia bacterium
AAGGCGGCACACTGCTTGTTGGCGTTAATGACAACAAAACCATATCAGGTGTTAAAAGTGAGGATGAAAAGTATATGCTTGAACTGGCTGCTGCCTTTTACTGTAAACCTGAAGTAAAGCTGGAGTTAACTGAATGGGAGCTGGGAAACAAAACAGTAATAGAGGCAAAAATAAAAGAAGGTAAAGATAAGCCATACTATGCAAAGGATGAAGACGGAAAATGGTGGGTATATGTGCGGGTAAAGGATCAATCACTGCTTGCCAGCAAGGTAGTGGTTGATGTGCTGAAGCGCCAATCAGCTAAGCAAAACACGCTTATTACCTATACCAAACATGAGCAGTCGTTGCTTCATTATCTTGATAAGAACGATAAGATAACCCTTAAGCAGTTGTGTAAGTTATTAAATATTTCAAGGGGGCGCGCGCAGCGTATGCTCATTAATTTGGTGAGCGCAGGTGTTATACGTAACCACACTACCGAAAAAGAAGAGTTTTTTACGTTAAGTTAATCAAATTAAAAAAGGCAGGAACTTGCTTCCTGCCTTTTTTGGAAAATATTAATGAACTTGGTTCTTACAGCCTTAAAAATAAAAGTTTAAATTAATACCTGCGTTAGTATTATCTAAGCTTAGGCCCCAATTGTATAATTGGCTTGAGCCATAGTTCTTGCGTTCAACATTCACAGACTTAAGTGCTGAATTATCAAAAGTCTCATCAACCCTAATGGCCCTTCCAAATGTCTGAAATCCTATGGTATATCCTATTTCTGCACCCAAAGAAATTTTAGGGGCAATAAAATATTCAACTCCAATAAAGCCACGAGCACCGGCAAAGAATCGGTTGGCAATGCTTTCTTCAACTGGTCGTGCATTGGCAAGTCCTGTTCCGCCAAGCAAGTTGCCAAATGCAGTTGTTGCAGGGTTATTAAAGTTCAGGTCCATAGCATTGCCATAGTTATAAGCTGCTTCTTGGGACTGAAAACCAAGCAATACCTCTGCGCCATAAATACCTTGAAGCCTGCTTGATCCGCGCCTTTTTTCTATTCCACCACCAAGTAAAATGGCAGACTGATTAAGGGTTTGTTTGTCTTCAACAAATTCAGGTAATAATGGATTCGGTATTATTGTGTTTTTTAGTGAATAGCCCCTATTCGTGGTTTGGGTATAATTGGCTTGAAACCTAACACGATAGGCCATAGTGGCACTGGCCATATATTTGCCCGTAAATGAAACTCCACCAAGATTGCCAAATATCTGATTGCTGGGCCCGTTGGCATAGGAGATTGATGGGGCAACCTGGTTGGCAGTATTGTTGAGTGAATTGCCAAAATACTGCAGAAAGCTGCTGGCTGATACACCAATAGACCACTCTCCTGCCTGTGGCAGCACCTCGTGCCCGTTTTTTGATTTAAAGCTGTAACTACCGGATCCCTGCGTAAATGCAGTAGAGGAGGCAAGGAACAGCATACTGTATATAATTGCTTTTTTCATATTGAATTTAATTAATTGGGTATGCCTTACCTGATACTAATTACTGGAATCTGATAACAGGACCTGATAACGGTAGCTTGCTGGCCGAAACAAAATTTAATGTTTCGTTTTTAATTACACTAACATTAATGGGCGAAAGGTTATACTCATAAGCCGAAACAGTAACACAATTGCTGCCTTGAACTTCTTTTCTTGAAGCAGTAAATTTACGACCTCTAATTGTAATGTTCTGGGTTCCGTTTGTTTCTACGCTAAACTCAAATTTTCCGTTAGCATCAGTTTTAATTTCTAACTCTCTTGGCTGACCGGTTACTCCATCGTTCCACTGAGCTAGAAGCGCAGTGTTTGCAGGAACCAAGCTAACGGTTGAGTCTAAAGTTGCAGATGCAGACTTACAAACATCGTTTCTATAGAAAACTTCACCGGTTACTTTTGCTAAGCCCACATCAAGATTCGTAGCATCATAACTAGGTAAATCAATATCTCGCGTTACTGTTTGTCCCTTTGAAACAGTAAAAGCTCCGCCTGCTGCCGGGGTGGCCGTAAAATACCTAACCCTTCTATTGGTGTTGTTTTCTGTTGTTTGTGAAGCATAAAAATCTGGAGAGTATGAAAGTGTGACACTAACGGGTTTTATGTTGGCATCAATGTTTAGGGTATAATTGCCATTTGCATCTGTTATTGTAGTAAAGGTTTTGCTTGGATAGCTACCTGAAGGGCTGGTTACTAAATCCTGAGTATTAATGGTTGCTGCTACCGTGTAGCCCGGAAGCCCATCTTTCTTAATTCCATTGTTTAGGATAACATCTGCAGTTACTCGACCGGTGATGGTTGCTGAACCCAATTCAACTGTAGCGGTGTTTTTTGTTTCATCATCGCTGCAAGATGACAGCATGATTAAGGGAGCGGCAATTAGCAGCAACACTTTTCTAACTTGTTTTTTCATATTCATATTTTATAGTTGAATAGCAAATTTACAAGCAAATAGATAGATAAAAAATGCCATTGCTCATGTTTAATCAACAAAACAGACGCCTAACAATAAAATGTATTATTTTAAGAACAGTTTGGTGTGATTTCTTTTCTTTTCTTCTAATTTCGCTCCGAATTAATTCTATCAAAATGAAAGTTGGTGTTGTTATTTTTCCCGGCTCTAATTGCGATCAGGATGCCGTGTATGCATTCCGCAATCATTTTGGGTGCGAAACAGTTACCCTTTGGCATAAAGACCACGACCTGCAGGCTTGCGATCTTGTTTTTCTTCCGG
>JBIIGU010000270.1:0-2755 GCA_044236275.1 Bacteroidia bacterium
GCAAGAGTCAATTCCTTTAAAAGTAGGGTTTACAATTAAATTTTTTATTAGTTGGGCATGAGTAAAAAGAGGATGCAATAAGAAAAAAAACATACACAGGTATATTTTTTTTCTTATTGCTAATATCAATTGGAAACTATTCCGCAACACCGAGTACATTAATAAATCCATAATCATCGTAACCCAATTGGTTACCATTTCTTGCATCAAATATAATAAACCTATACAAACCTGTATGCGGCAGTCCGGGTAATAGATTATATTGCTCATATAATGAATGTGTGCCATAACAAACCCCATTAATATCATATATTCTCAATTCAAGATCTTTACCATACTGATCTAGCTTATTTATTATTTGAAAACTTGAATTCACAGGAATCGGATTAGGTGAAACACTAACGATATTTAATATATTGGTTTGATACAATCTTTGTCTTACATCCTCAAGGTCAAATACTACAACCATTGCTCCTATTGCAAAACCATTAGAATCAACCACTATTGAATCATTTACAGGGCTAAAGTAAACTTTAAGAATATTATTTTCAAAGCCGAACTGAATATGAGTATTGATATCATTTCCTAGCATCTGTTCTGGTGTTAGTAAAACCAATGATAATGCTGTTGTGTAATCAACTAGAACTACGTTTCCATTAGATACATCATTTGCAATCTTAATCTCAGAATCCAAATAGAGGTTACCAATATAGTTCGTACCAGAAATATCATTTGGATTTTTAGGTTTGCCAAAGGGGCAATTAATACCACCAACGCCTGTAAAGTAATCGCCAGACCAGTTGCATCAAACAATCTCATCAGTTGGCACTTTGGTACCATCAGCATAATACCAAGTTATATCCTTGCACGATTTACCATAAATTGTACCTTGAGACTTACCTCCGATAAGGTAATCACAACCAAATTTTGGTGCAGAATAAGCATTTACCATTATCCCTGACAATAGTAAAAACAGTACTTTTTTTAGATTCATAATTGTTATAAATTTTTCCAAAACGAACATAAGCATGTTATTTCCATTAAACAAAATAGATAGAAGATTATCTAAATAAACAAGCAAAATAAGGTTATAATCATCAAATTAAATTTTCTATGTAATAATTTATTCTCCATAGAAATTAAGAAAATAAGAAGGCTATTTTGTTTAGGTAACCTAATTTTGCAGTAAATATTAGCAATACAACTGTGTTAAATTTATATAATGAATAATCCTATTTTAGTAGAAGTATATAGAGCCGGAGTATTGGAGAGCTTTCATAGAGGAAGCATTTGCATAGTAAATGAGTACGGTGTTATTATTTTTTCGGCAGGAGATGCACGGCAGCTTTGTTATCCAAGAAGCGCTATGAAGTTGTTGCAGGTGTTACCACTAATTGAACTGGGTGGAATGGAACACTTTGGCTTTACACTGGAAGAAATTGCCGTAATGTGTGGTTCACACAATGCAGAGGCCGAACATTTACGTGTGGTGGAAAGTATTCTGAAAAAAATAGATGCTACAAAAGATATGCTTCTTTGCGGGCCTCAATACCCAACAGCAAAAAAAGCCGCTGATGAGCTGATTAAAAATGGCATCAAACCACATCATATTCACAACAACTGTAGCGGTAAACATGCCGGTATGCTTGCGCTTTGTAAGTTACTGAACCACTCTAATGAGAATTATCTGAAACCGAAGCATCCCATACAACAACTGATTAAAGATACTTGTGCAAAGCTATATGAATACGATGCCAACAAAATGATTACAGCGCTTGATGGTTGCTCTGCCCCTATCTTTTCTGTGCCTGTATACAATCAGGCACTGGCTTATAAAAATTTGGTTTCTACTGATAATAAAGCCTGCAAAATAGTAGTTGAAGCTATTTCTGCATATCCTTTTATGGTAGCCGGTAGCGGACGCTATTGCACAGATATGATGCGCGTTACTGCACCGGGCATTATAGGAAAAACAGGTGCCGAAGGTGTTTTTTGCATGAGTTTTACTCAACAGAAAGTTGGGGTTTGTATTAAAATTGATGATGGTAAAATGCTGCCTCAGTACAATATTGCACAAGCATTGATAGAAGCATCAGGACTATTCTCTAGTGAGCAACTTGCTCCGTTGCATCATTACGCACAGGCACCACTAACCAACTTTAATAAGTTGCAAACCGGAGAAATTAAAGTAATAGACGGCTTATTTGCCGATTTCAGGCTTCCCGCTTAGTTAATACCATGAAACAGACGTTTCCATCTAATCTTGCTGAAAATATTTTCCGGATTGGGATCTAAACTAAGCCAGATAAAAAGCGCCTTGCCCACAATATGATCTTCAGGTACAAAACCCCAGAAACGAGAATCGGCTGAATTGTGCCGGTTGTCTCCCATCATAAAATAGTAATTCTGTTTAAAAGTATAACTTTTAATTTCCTTATCATTTACATAAAATTTCCCATCAAGCATGGTAAAGTCTGGATTGTTTTCATAAACCTTAATGGCACGTTCATATATCCAATAATTTACGCTGTCAAGTATTATTTCATCTCCTGCTTTTGGCACGTAGAGTGGCCCAAAATTGTCTACGTTCCATGAGAGTTCTTTCCTGTATGGAAAAATATAGTCAACAAAAAGTCCTGCCGGCTGAAGGGTTGAGTCTATAGCAGCAACATAAGATTTTGCTGTAAGTCCTTTTTTGGCATCAGCGGTTAAATCAAAGTTCAAATCACCATTATTAGAAAGTTGCTGTATATCG
>JBIIGU010000271.1:0-2748 GCA_044236275.1 Bacteroidia bacterium
CGCGCAGATAATGGAAGGTAGCAATATTGCACCGGAATCAAGGTTGTTTGCGGCAGGGGCAAATCCTGAAGAGTTGATGGATAATAAATTTACGCGCTCTCGTGCTTTTGTGCCCACTGCATGGCTTGGATATGGCTCAGATGTAAATCATTTTCATGCCGGTGGAGGTTTAAATATCAGAGGTTATGCAGGCTATGTGCTGCCCAAAAACATAAATAACGCACAGGTATCCTTATACTCGGGTAATTCAGGTTTGGCAGCCAATATTGAAATAGATGTTGACCGACTGATTCCTTTAAGGCCTGGAAAAATAGCTGAATATGTGCATATCGATGCTTATCTGTTTGCAGATGCAGGTGCTATTTCAGCAAATTTTAAACAAGGAGATTTTGGCCTTAACAAAGATACTGATGTCGAAACCGGATTGCTGATGAGTGCAGGGACAGGAACTGCATTTACTATTAAGCGTTGGGGGAAACATGATGAAATAAGACCGTTAACCCTTCGTGTAGATTTCCCCCTCTTCTTAAATAATACCCCTTTTGTTGATGGTGAATATTTGCGATACCGATGGGTGGTAGGTGTAAACAGGTCCTTCTGATGGAACTCGACTAGGCCTCATTAATCATTAGCCAGAGTTTGTCTTTTAGCTCAGTTATTTGATAGCCTGTGGCAGAACTGATGAAAAGGTGAGGAATGTTTCGAGGTAACTCCTTCTTCATTTCTTTCATCAACTCATCATCTAATAAATCCGCTTTGCTTATTACAAGCAATCGTTTTTTATCAAGCAATTCTTTGTTATAAAGTTTAAGTTCATTAAGCAAGATCTTGTATTCTTGTTTAATGTCTTTACTATCGGCCGGAACTAAAAAAAGCAGGGTAGCATTTCTTTCAATATGCCTCAAAAACCTTGTTCCCAAACCTTTGCCCTCGTGTGCACCTTCAATAATACCTGGTATATCAGCCATTACAAAGCTTTTGAAATCGCGGTATTGAACCATGCCAAGGTTAGGAACCAATGTAGTGAATGGATAATCTGCAATATCTGGTTTGGCAGCACTTACCACAGATAGCAAGGTTGATTTTCCTGCATTGGGAAAACCAACCAGCCCAACATCTGCAAGAATTTTTAACTCAAGAATTTTCCATTCTTCTTTACCGGGTTCTCCCGGTTGAGCAAATCTGGGCGATTGTTGTGTTGCACTCTTAAAATGGTTATTACCCAAACCGCCTCGTCCTCCTGATAGCAGGATTTCTTGCTGGCCGTGAGTGCTTATCTCAAAAAGAACTTCACCTGTTTCTGCATCTTTAGCAACTGTTCCTAAAGGCACTTCTAAAATTTCATCTTTACCATCGGCACCGGTGCATAGTTTGGCTCCGCCATTCTCACCTGCTTCTGCAATTACATGTTTGCGGTATTTAAGATGGAGTAAGGTCCATAACTGGCTATTGCCTTTTAATATTATGCTCCCGCCTTTGCCACCATCTCCACCATCAGGTCCGCCTTTAGTTGTATGCTTATCGCGGTGGAAATGCACATTGCCTGCACCACCTTTACCACTGCGGCAGCATATCTTTACATAATCAACAAAATTACTTTCAGGCACGGGCTACTTTTTCTTATTTTTTTTAGCAACCTGCTTTGATACAATTTTCTTCCCCAATTTTTTACTATTCGGTTTTGTTGCTGTTTTTTTTGCCGACTTTTTTGCTTTCGCTTTTTTTACTATGGCTTTTTTAGCGGCCTCCTTTACAGATTTTTTAACAACCTTCTTTTTGGTAACAGTTGCTTTAGCAGGAGATTTAGTTTTAGCCTTTTTATTGCTTGCAACTTTCTTCTGCTTGGCCTTTTTCGACACTTTTTTATTTATCGTGGCTTTCGGTGTTGTTGTGCTTTTTTTCTTAGCCTGTTTTTGGGTTGAAGACGCTTTTTTACTCTTAGTTTTTCCGGTTGTATGCTTCGCATTGATTATCTCACAGAGTTTTTCAAATATCTCGTCAATATCACCAATACCATCTACACCGTAATACTTCCGTTGTGCGTTGTAGTATGATTTAACAGGCATAGTCTCCGCGTTGTAAACATCTATTCTTTTCTGAATAACTGCTGGATCCTGATCATCTGCACGGCCGCTTTCTTTGCCGCGTAAAAGCAAGCGTTTACGCAACTCCTCTTCTTCCACTTCCAAAGCAAGCATCATGCTTATGCGTGTTCCTTTGCTTCTTAAAAATTTGTCCAATGCAGCAGCCTGCGCATGTGTTCTCGGAAAGCCGTCAAAAATAAAGCCTTTGGCTTTTGGATGCTTGTTGCATTCCGATTCCAGCATTTGTATGGTTACTTCATCAGGCACCAATTTCCCTTTATCTATATAACTTTTTGCTAGGGTACCCAATGTGGTTTGGTTTTTAATATTTGCACGAAAAATATCACCCGTTGACAGGTGAACAAGTGCGTATTTACTGATTAATCTGGCAGATTGTGTGCCTTTGCCAGCTCCTGGAGGTCCAAACAATACAATATTTAACATGTCTATCTTTGGTATTAATTAATTGTGCGAAGAAAATGAAAATACTTGTTTATTGAGTTATTTAATCTATTCTTTCTGCATATATTTCAGGTAAGTTCCTTCCAATGCCATCATAATCCATTCCATAGCCCAACACAAAACGACTTTCAATTTCAAAACCTATGTAATCAATCTTAACTGGTAGTTGAAGAGAAGATGGTTTAAGCAATAGGGTGGTAAC
>JBIIGU010000273.1:0-2745 GCA_044236275.1 Bacteroidia bacterium
CTTGAGATTTACTGGAACAAGAAAAGAGCCTGCCGCACACTGATGTATGCGGGAGAAACCTATGGCATAGCCAAATTTCTGGGAGGGCTCGGCACGTATTTTCATGAGCATTATCATTTCCATAAACACTCCTTGAATGATGTGTATGATGCCTTGCATCAATACATTAAACTCCATTATGCAGATGATGCGGTATTGCATGAACTGCTTACAGCCGATTATTATTTATATCACCGCATGAAGCCACAAGAGCGCTTTGGCATAGAACCGGCATCAAAATTAAAGTATGCATTACTGGAAAAGAAAGGCCTTAACTATCATAAGAACC
This sequence comes from Bacteroidia bacterium, assembly GCA_044236275.1. Lineage (GTDB taxonomy): Bacteria > Bacteroidota > Bacteroidia > UKL13-3 > UKL13-3 > JAJTFA01. The sequence goes on from JBIIGU010000273.1 coordinate 329, forward strand.
GATACATTGTATTGGAAAGCACTTTCAATTTAGAGAAATGGATAAGCAGCAATCAATACGAATTAGGCAGCTTCTACAATATTTTTGCCTATAACGGAACAGATGCTGCACAGGTGCAAACCACCGAAGCAGCCATACTTGCCTAAGGCTTGATTAAAGATTTTTAAGCAATTGCTTAACTGCCGCATTGCCAGGATTGAGCGCAACTATGCGTTGCAATAATTTTCTGGCTTCAGCCTTCTGCCCTTTTGCATTGAGCACGGCTGCCTTGTTTAGCAAAGCCTGTTCATCATCCGGTGAAAGGGCAAGTGCCTCATCATAACAACGCAGTCCTTTTTGTATATCACCAGACGCTACATAAGCAAAACCCAGGTTGGTTAATGCATCTGACTGCTTAGGATTTTTTTGCAAGGATTGGTTTAGCACCTCCATGCCTTCCTGCAGCTTTTGCTCCTGAATCAATACTTCGCCCAACTTGTTGATGAAAGAAAGATTTTGCGGTGCCAGTGTAAGTGCGCGTCTGTACCAAAACTCGGCACGTATCCACTCATTGTTGTTCTGATACGCTTGCCCAATGCGGTAGCATGTCCATGGTTCGTTAACAGATGAAGGTTTAACTGCAGAGGTCAGCTTCATTATTTCGGTTTCTTTTTTTGCCAAAAAGAGGTAATGCACACGCATATCAAACACAGCCGGAGCGCTGGTACCAGCCTCATTGGTATACCACACTCCGGAATCAATGGAAATGCGTTCGCCTTCAAACTTCTCCGCGTAGGCCAGATACGCTTTGGCTTTTGCATCGTTTGCTGAACTCGGATTGTTTACACAATAAATTCCCGCAAAATCTTTTACGGCTGATTTAACTTTTTGCGGAGCAGGTTTTCTGATATAATGGTCGTGAACCGTAACGTGCGGAATATCTATGGTGCCCGATAAAGGCATGTGGCAGCCTACACAGTTATCGTTGGCAGCTGAGCGCTTAATGTTGGTTTCTTTGCAAGCTGTTTTTGTATCGTGGCATTGGGCGCATGCCTGATTAAAAATCTGTTTGCCCGTTACCTTTACGCTTACATGCGGGTTATGGCAACTGATACACGTTAACTTATTTTGCGAAGATGCCTGGCCTTTGGATGATTGAATGAAACATTTGCTCATTTGCAAGCGCTGTGCGTGCGATGCCATAATAAATTCATCATCTCGGTCTTTATATTTGGGCATATACACCTCAATAAAATCACTAAGTTTCATTCCGGGTCTGAAATCCGTAAACGACTTGCCTTCTTTTAAAACAGCATTGCCCTGCAAATGGCAGCGCTGGCAAATATCGGTTTGCAACTCCCACGATAGTTTCTTTGGGTTAACAATGGTATAATCTATTTGTGTGGCGGTATCAACCAAATTGCCTGCAGCCTTTTCTTTTACGTGCAATGCTCCCGGACCGTGGCAACGCTCGCAATCAATACCATTGGGTATTTGTGTAAATAAATTTTGTGAGTTGGTTTCAAATGTTGGCATGGCATTGTGGCAACTCATGCACTCCAATCCGATCTCGCGGCTAAATCGCATGTTTTTGCCGTTTTCAAAGCCCGGTGGCAAATCCCATTTTTTCTTTTGGGCATACCATGTTAATGGAAGCTGATACACATAACCGTTTATGCTCATTAAATGTGAGTTGGTATGCTGACCCGAACCAACAATATAATCTACCTTTTCAACACGTTTGTAAATGGTGTCTTTGCCTTGCAGCCTAAACTCCATTATATACAAATTGTTATTGCGCCAAAACGGATGATACCAAAGATCAAGGTGCTTATCATACACCACATGGTGTTTTGAAAAATCGGCTGCACTTTTTTCAGGTGTGGCCGGAGCAAAAGATTGCCCCATGCCTGTTTGAATAAAGCTGTTATAAATTTCATTGTGGCAACCTCGACAAGTTTGTATGCCAACGTATTTAACCGAATCGCTGTGGTTAAGGTAGGTTGCCGGTGTTTGCTGTGCAGTATTGCGTGAACAGTGCAGATTGGTAATGCCCACCAGGGCAAGCACCAATCCGGATATGAGGGCTACTGATTTCCGCATACGTTTAGGCAGAAACTAAACTAACTGCTGTATCGTTCTCTCCAGGCAAGCATGCCTCCTAGCAGGTTTCTTACCTTAGTAAAACCAAGTTCCTGTAAATAAAGTTTGGCGTTGCCACTGCGTGCCCCTGACCGGCAATGCAAAATAATTTCTTCATTCTTTAACTCCTCCATACCGGCAGCAGCATCAGGCAAGGTGCCTAGCGGAATTAGCTTTGCACCAATATTAAATTCTTCATACTCATGTGGCTCTCGCACATCAATAATATACAAAGACTCTCCTTTGTCCATTCTTTCTTTCAATTCTTCAATGGTTATATCAGTCATGTTTCTATT
>JBIIGU010000303.1:0-2740 GCA_044236275.1 Bacteroidia bacterium
TTTCATCCATTTCGATAAAATAATACAATGGCTAGATATTTAGGACCTAAAACCAAAGTTGCAAGAAGATTTAAAGAACCAATCTTCGGACCGGATAAAGCACTTGAAAGAAGAAATTATCCTCCAGGCCAACATGGTTTAAATAGAAAAAGAGCAAAGTTAACTGAATATGCTGTTCAGTTATACGAGAAACAAAAAGCAAAATATACCTATGGTGTATTGGAGCGCCAATTTTACAAAACTTTTGAAGAGGCTGCACGCAAAAAAGGTGCTACCGGAGAAAACCTTTTAAAGTTTCTTGAAGCGCGCTTAGACAATACCGTATATCGTTTAGGTATCGCACAAACCCGCAATCAGGCCCGACAATTGGTTAGCCATCGTCATATTACCGTTAATGGTAAGGTGGTTAATATTGCATCGTGTGCGTTGCGCCCTGGTGATGTTATTGGTGTTCGCGAGAAGTCAAAGAGTTTGGAGATTATCACTGATTCTTTAAATCATGGTGGAGCCAGAAAATACAATTGGTTAAACTGGGATGAAAAAGAAATGTCAGGAACCTTTCTTGCTTATCCTGAAAGAGAACAAATACCAGAGAACATCAAAGAACAGTTAATCGTTGAATTATATTCTAAATAATTAAATAATAAAAGTAAATGGCCATTCTTGCTTTTCAAAAACCGGACAAGGTTATCATGCATAAAGAAACTGACTTCTTTGGTCAGTTCGAATTCCGCCCGCTTGAAAAAGGATACGGAGTTACCATAGGTAATTCATTACGTAGAATTCTACTTTCTTCTTTAGAAGGTTATGCTATTACCTCATTGAAAATTTCCGGAGTAGAGCATGAGTTTTCTACCATCAAAGGTGTGATTGAAGATGTAGTTGAAATGGTGCTTAACCTAAAACAGGTACGTTTCAAAAGAGTTGTTGATGGTATAGACAGTGAGAAAATTTTCATCAATATCAAAGGACAAGAGCAGTTTACTGCAGGTGATATTGCTAAGCATACCAACACGTTTAAAATTTTAAACCCTGATATGGTTATTTGCAATATGGATCCTAAAACCCACCTCGAACTAGAAATAACAGTAGAGAAAGGTCGTGGTTACATTCCTGCAGATGAAAACAAACCTAAAGATGCTACCATTGGATTAATTCCTATGGATGCCATCTTTACCCCAATCAAAAATGTGAAATACAGCGTAGAAGATTATCGTGTTGAGCAAAAAACTGACTACGAAAAACTTTCTATTGAAATAACAACCGATGGTTCTATTCACCCTGAAGAAGCATTGAAAGAAGCCGCTAAAATTCTTATCCAGCACTTCATGCTTTTCTCTGATGAATTGATAACTCTTGATACACAAGTTAAAGAAGCACCACAGGAAGTTGACGAGAACGTATTGCACATCCGTAAAATATTAAAAACCCCACTTTCAGACCTTGACTTATCGGTGCGCGCATACAACTGCTTAAAGGCTGCCGATATAAAGAGTCTTTCTGATTTGGTTAGCTATGATATCGGTGATTTACTGAAGTTCCGCAATTTTGGTAAAAAATCATTGTCAGAACTTGAAGAGTTGGTTCGCGATAAAGGATTAACTTTTGGTATGGATGTGGCTAAATACATGACAAACGAAGAATAATTTCAGCAACACGCAAGGAATACAATAAGTTCAAAGAGACATGAGACACGGAAAAACAGTTAATCATTTAGGCAGAACAGCATCGCACCGCAAAGCTTTGCTTTCTAATATGGCTACTTCGCTTATTATACATAAGCGCATAACCACTACACTGGCTAAAGCCAAAGAATTAAGAAAATATGTTGAACCTATCATTACCAAGGGTAAAGAAGATTCAACAAATTCGCGCAGGGTTGTTTTCAGTTATCTTCAGAATAAAGATGCTGTAAAAGAACTTTTTTCAGCAGTTGCTCCAAAAGTAGGTGAGCGTCCGGGAGGATATACACGCATTCTTAAGTTAATGAACCGTAAAGGCGATAATGCTGAAATGGCAATCATGGAATTGGTTGATTTTAATGAAGCTATGCTTGCTGAAAAAGGAAGCAAAAATGCAGCTAAAAAGACAACCAGGAGAGCTGGTCGCAAGAAAAAAGAAGTGGCAGGAGAAAATACAACCACAGAAAACGCAGCAGAATAATTTTTCAGATATACTTTTTAAGGCCGGAAAATTCCGGCCTTTTTTATTTTTGCTTTAATGATTATTCATGAACCGGCACTAATTTCAGAAGACTTATTTGACAAGCAATTTATTTGCGACCTTAATAAATGCAAAGGCGCATGCTGTATTGAAGGCGAATTTGGTGCACCCATAAGCAAGCAAGAAATTGCACTACTAGAAAAAGAACTGCCTGCTATTCTTCCATACCTTACAACAGAATCAAAGAAAGCCTTAAAGAAAAAAGGTGTTTATGAAAAAGATTCAGAAGGAGATTTGGTAACAACATGTTTGCCTACAGGTGAATGTAATTTTGCCTACAGAGATGAAAGAGGCATATTGGGATGCGGAATTGAAAAAGCTTGGAAAGAAGGGAAAACTGCTTTTCAAAAACCAATCTCATGTCACCTCTACCCCATTCGTGTTTCTAAGATTGGCTCATTTGAGGCGCTCAACTATCATAAATGGGACATTTGCAAACCGGCTTGCAAACTAGGAAAGGCCCATCAAATGCCTGTTTTCAGATTTCTAAAAGGCGCACTTATCAGGAAGTTTGGGG
>JBIIGU010000274.1:0-2738 GCA_044236275.1 Bacteroidia bacterium
GTTTACACGAGCCGGCTTTCCCCCAGGTGTGCTGCAAACTATTTTTGCGGAAGAAAATCAGGTAGCTCAGCTTATTTCCCATAAACTAATAAAGGCATGCACACTTACGGGCAGCGAAAAAGCAGGTGCTGCAGTAGCGTCTGCTGCCGCAGCTCAAATTAAAAAATCAGTGCTTGAGTTAGGTGGCAGTGATCCTTTTCTTGTTTTTCCGGATGCTCATTTAGAAGAGGCCGTTAAGGTTGCTATCACTTCGCGTTTTCAAAATAATGGTCAAAGTTGTATAGGAGCCAAACGCTTTATTGTTCACCATGAGGTTGCTGATGTCTTTTTGAATATGTTAATTGCTGCCATCAAGCAGCTGCCTATTGGTAATCCGATTGATGAGCAAACGGCTATTGGTCCGTTGGCAAGAAAAGATTTACGTGATAAGCTTGCCATGCAGGTTAATGAATCTGTTATAAAAGGTGCAAACATAGCGTGGCAGCAAACAGATTTGCCGCAGCAGGGGTTCTTTTATCCACCTACCATTTTAACAGGTGTTCAGGAAGGTATGCCTGCATTTGAGGAAGAATTATTTGGGCCGGTAATTGCCTATTATGTGTGCAATCATGAGGATGAAATGCTGCGCATTGCGAATGAAACGCAATTTGGATTAGGCGCCTCTGTATGGACTACCAATGATGAGAGGGCAATGCATGTTGCAAACTCCTTGCAGGCCGGTCAGGTTTTTGTAAATGGATTGGTTAGGTCAGATGTGCGTTTTCCGTTTGGCGGAATCAAAAAATCAGGCTATGGAAGGGAGTTGGGCGAGTTAGGTATGAAAGAATTTACCTACATCAAAACCATTTGGAGGCAGTAATACGATTCTTCTATTTAGTAATAGTTCTTTGGTGTTTTTTAGTCAGCAACTATTTAATCTCCTGCAATTATTTACTTGGGATTATTAAATCCAGTACAGTTTTGTTATACCAAAGATCAAGGTAAAATAGAAACAGGATAAATATTAAAACAACGAATGCCAGCAGTACGCCTGTGATTTTGCCAGCAGCATTTTTACCTGCGTTAAAATACTTTTTAGTTAGTATTTCGCAGAAATCATCAATCCAGTTAAATGCAGGATAAAGAATAAATACCATAATAGCCATGCCAACCAGCGTGGCTTTTGCAGGATGCATACTATATTTATAGCCTGAAAGAAAAACGGTAATTCGATCAGTAATCAGATTAACAGCTAAGATTGAAACGATAAAAATAAGCAGGTTCACAAACTTGCGGTAAGTAAACATAATGATCAGTTGTTGTTCTGTTTAAAACCTATACTTCTTTGTTCGCTTTGTGCCGCTGTATAATCAAGTTTAAACTCTTCTACATCCTCAAATTTAAGTTGATGAATCATTTCTGTATTTCTCTCAGATGGGTCTAGTTTTGCCAAACGTAAGTGCTGATTTTTGATGGCTTCTTCAATTACCTTACGTACATTTCTTGCATTGCCAAAAAATTTATTTCTGGTTTTATGCAGAAACTCCAGATAGCTCAATAAATGTGCTTTCGACTTTTCGTCAGCTGTGATACTATTATTATCAAGCATGTGAATAGCAATATCAAATAACTGCTGAGAAGTATAATCTTCGAAATGAAACTCTCTGTCGAAGCGTGAGCGCAAGCCTGGATTTGATTCTAGGAATCTGTGCATATTATCTGTATAGCCTGCAACAATCACCACAAAATCTCCTCGGTTATCTTCCATTCGTTTTAGGATGGTTTCAATAGCCTCTTTCCCGTAATCATTTTCACCACCTTCAGAAAGTGCGTAAGCTTCATCAATAAATAAAACACCACCCATAGCCTTATTCAGCATTTCGGTTGTTTTAAGCGCAGTTTGGCCAACATACCCACCAACTAAACCCTGACGGTCACATTCAACCAGATTGCCTCGTTCTAAAATTCCCAAAGCTTTATAAATCTGAGCAAGAAGGCGGGCCACAGTTGTTTTGCCTGTTCCCGGGTTTCCGGTAAATACGGCATGAAGTGAAAAAGATTGCCTGATGTCTTTACCTATTTCTTTGTAAAATCTTACCAGTTTTACCAGTTCATCAATTTCATTTTTAATATTATCTAAACCAACCATGCTGTGCAGCGCATTCAGTGAAGATCGAAGCATTTCTTCATCAACCGGTATATCGGCAATTTTTTGGGTTTTCGATTGAAAAATTTTAAGGATATCTGCCTCTGTAATGGTTGAAAGTTCTTCTTTTGATAATTCTGCAGATGTTTTACCAGCCTGCATAATGCGAAGGCCCATGTTCATTTTGCTTTCATCAATTAAAGAATTTACATAACGAGCGTTGCCAAAGTTAGAGTCACGTTCACGATAAGAGTCTACCAGTTTTTTGTATAACGTTTCTCTTGCTTCTGCACTGAAAACAATAGCCCTTTTTAGAGCGGTATAGTCAGCAATGAGCATAAGTTCCTGGGGAGTGTAATCGGGAAACTCGTAATGCATATTAAAACGTGATTTCAAACCCGGATTGGATTCCATAAAACTATTCATCTCATCAGGATATCCGGCTACAATAATTGCCAAATCACCATCACCATCACTCATTTCTTTTAATAAAATCTCAATGGCCTCTTTACCAAAATCTTTGGAGTCGTCATTTTTTCTGGCAAGTGCATATGCTTCATCAATAAACAAAATTCCTCCTTTTGCTTTTTTGATGGCCTCCTTAGTTTTTGGC
>JBIIGU010000275.1:0-2735 GCA_044236275.1 Bacteroidia bacterium
GGAGCCATTTGCCCTATGATTTCCTTGGTGAAATATCCAATAAAATCATTAACCGTGTAAAAGGCATTAACCGAGTAGTTTTTGATATTAGCTCAAAACCCCCTGCTACCATTGAGTGGGAGTAATAGAAGCCCCAATCCTATTTCATGCAAAAGCGTGTGATTAAATATACTTTGTTATGCTGTATCGGTTTGTTTTGGCTAACCGTAAGAGGGCAATTGCCGGTAAAAACCAGTAATATTTCATTGGTATTGCCCTTTTGTGCATCCAAAATTCTGGCAGACCCAAACCATGCTGAGACAGAACTGGGCAATATTGCCAGAGAATATTATCAAGGTGCACTCATTGCGCTGGATAGCTTTGAGAGGGCCCGCATCCCAATCAGGTTATCCATTTTTGATACAAATAATGACAGTCTTACCATGCATCGCATCATGCAAAAAACCTCATTTAAAGAGTCAGACTTGATTATTGGTCCGATATTGCAGGGAGGAAATAAAATGCTTACCCCATTTTGTAAGGAAAAAGGTATTTTTCATGTTTCTCCTCTCATGACTTTTTCCAAAACCAGACTTAATGACCCATTTTGGATTTCATCAAATCCCGACCTTCCCGGATATGCCCAAATTCTATTTCAGTATTTTGTTTCCATCAAAAAAGACTCAGCCAATATTATCGTAATCAGTGATAAGTCTCCAATGGACAATAATATCTCTTCAGGCTTTAAGCAAATTCAGGTTCCGGCAGGCAAATCCGTTAAGCTGCGTGTGGTTGACTATAATGCGACATTGGATATTCATTCCTATTTCTCGGCAACTTTACCAAACTATGTGGTGATACCTTCATCTAAAGAACCAATGGTAAATAGGCTGCTATACCAGCTAAAAGATTCAAGTGCATTTGCAGAAGTATCCTGCTATGGATTTCAGCAGTGGTATGATTTTAAATCGGTTGATTTTGACCTTTGGCAAAAAAAGAACGTACATATTGTTACTCCTTATTATGTGAATTATGATGAAGCGGAGGTTAAGCAATTTGTTTTGGCTTACCGGGAAAGATTCCTAACCGAGCCAACAGATGCTGCCATTAAGGGATATGATCAGATGCTTTTATATGGTTATGCTTTGCAGCGATTTGGACGCAACTTTATGGAGAAGCTAAGTGAAACCGACTATAAAGCCTGCCACACCCTTTACCGGTTTAAGAAGCAGAAAGAGGGATTTTATCAAAATACATATCTTAATATCATTCGTTTGAAGGATGACAGGCCTATAAAGGTTAATTAACCTGCTTGACTTATCGCTTCTTATTGCTTAACTTGTTTACTTATTTCAATATCACAATATCACAATATGATCAGGGTATTATTTGTATGCTTGGGTAATATTTGCAGGTCTCCGCTTGCCGAAGGTATTTTTGATGCTTTGGTGCAAGAAGAGGAATTAAGCCATCTTTTTCTAATTGATTCTGCAGGCACGGCCTCTTATCATATTGGCTCATTGCCGGATGATCGCACACGTAAAGTTGCCGAAGAAAGAGGAGTGATACTTACCCATAAAGCACGCGCTTTTAAAACAGAAGACTTTTATGCGTTTGATTTTATCATTGCAATGGATGAATCTAACCTAAGTAATGTGCTGAGGTTGATGCCTGAAGATAACCTTGCACGCATACATCTGATGAGGGAATTTGACTCAGTTGGCAAGGGGCAAGCCGTGCCAGACCCCTATTATGGAGACTTAAACGATTTTGAAAAAGTACATGATATACTCGACCGAAGTTGTATGCATTTTCTCGATTACATAAAATCTACACACCTTAAACTTAATGAAAAATGAAACACCTTAACTTTTGGGTTAGCGGAAGGGTTCAGGGTGTATTCTACAGGAAATTTATTTTGCAAAAGGCTTTACAGCTTGGAATAAAGGGCATAGTTAAGAACTTAACTGATGGTCGCGTTTATATAGAGGCAGAAGGAAACGAGGCACAACTGAAAGCATTACATGCTTTTTGCTTTGAAGGTCCACCAGCTGCAAAGGTTGCAAATGTAGAGAGTGAAGAGGCTGAACTTATGAACTACCAGTCGTTTCTGATATCCCGATAATATTTATATCAAACAATGCACGCAAAGTGCTGTTTAATTTTAACACATGATAAAAATAGAAAAAATAAAAACGCTGGGGCAACTTAAGAAAGCAGGTTATCATTCACGCAGCATCAAGCATGAAATGCGTGATAACTTAATTGCTATGCTCTCTGAAGGGAATAATCCATTTGAGGATATTAAAGGTTTTGAAGATACGGTGTTGCCTCAATTGCAAACAGCTATTCTTTCCAGGCATCACATTATATTACTTGGTTTACGCGGCCAGGCTAAAACCCGCATAGCAAGAGCTTTGGTAAGGTTGCTAGATGAATACATGCCTGTAGTATCAGGTTCGGAAATTCAGGACGATCCGCTTCGGCCGCTTTCCAGATTTGCTCATGATTTAATTAAGGCCGAAGGGGATTTAACACCGATAGAGTGGGTTCACCGCGATGAACGATATACAGAAAAACTGGCAACCCCTGATGTAAGCGTTGCTGATTTAATTGGCGACCTTGACCCGATTAAGGCTGCAACCATGAAACTCAATTATGCAGATGAAAGGGTTATTCATTTTGGTTTGATTCCCCGTTCACACCGAAGCATTTTTGTTATTAATGAATTACCTGATTTACAGGCTCGCATTCAG
>JBIIGU010000307.1:0-8255 GCA_044236275.1 Bacteroidia bacterium
ATTCAAGCAGATTGAGGAAGCCCAAATCACAATATCTGCTAGGGTAGGAGTTGATTATGCCGGGCAAGATGCTCTTCTTCCTTATCGTTTTAGAATAAAAAACAACCCATTTACCGGCAAATAAGAGTTACTCCTGAACAAAAAGTGCTTTTAGCTCGGTAGCCTCATCAGGTTTCATTTTACCGGCCAAAACCAATCTGAGTTGTCTTCTTCGCAGTGCACCTTCAAATCTTTTTACTTCATCTTCGGTTTCTGGTTCAATGGCCGGAACTTTTACGGGCGAACCATTTCTATCCAAAGCTACAAAGGTGTAATAAGCCTCATTACTTTTAAAGGTTTCGCCACTGGGTATATTCTCTGCCTGAACTACTATATGCACTTCCATGGATGAATTAAATGCCCTACTCACTTTTGCCTGCAGCGTAACCACATCGCCCAATTTAATGCATTTGCCAAAACTCACATTGTCAACAGACGCAGTAACCACTGTTTTACCTGAATGTTTTTGGGCTGCAATGGCTGCCACAATATCCATCCAATGCAGCAGCCTTCCTCCCATTAAGTTATTGAGGGTGTTGGTGTCATTAGGCAATACCAGTTCATTCATGATGGTATGAGAGGCTGAAGGTTTTTTAACAACTGACATAACTAAATTTTTAACAAAGGTACATGCGGTTATGCATATAAAAAAAGCCCCCGCAGTGCGGGGGCTTTAAGGTTATAATGCAATCAACTTATTTCTGTTGGATGATTTGTTTGTGTATCACCACGTCATCTATCTGAACATTCATCATGTAGGCACCGGCTGCGCCATTAAAGCCCATTTCACTAAGGCTAATGGTTTGGTTACCTGCATTGAGTTTGCCTTTATTAATTGAGGCAATATTTCTGCCCAACATGTCATAAACAGTTACGCGCACATTAGATGCCTTATTCAGACTAAAGCTTACTTGTGCATCTGTATTAAACGGATTTGGATACACGTTCAGATTAAACTGATTGGCAAGTACATCATTAACACCTACAGTAGCAATTACAATGGCAGGATTAAGCACTGCAGAACCTGTACAACCATTCGCATCTGTTACTGTTACTGAAACCGCATAAGTTCCTGCAGAAGTGTACGTATTGGTTATACTATCAACAAACGTGTTTCTTACTCCACCATCTTTAAAGTCCCAAGTATACTTGGCCATATTTGCCGGTGTTGCATTGAAACGATAAGTCATTGTGCGGTTATTAACTAAAGTAGAAGTGATGGTAGCAGCAGGTGCATTGTTAATGCTTAAATTAACGACAGAAGTATCTCGGCAACCGCCAGCAGTAACAATCAAGGTTACTGGTTTATTACCGGCACTGGTGTAAGTGTGTATTGGCTCCTGAGCAGTAGAATTGTTGCCATCACCAAATGACCAAGCATAAGTGAGCGTTACTCCACCCGGGCCAAATGAGCCATTATCAAAAGCAATGGATGTACCCACACAGCCTTTATTGGTTCCAGCAGCAGCAGAAAAACCTGCAACAGGTTTTTCTGCAATGGTTATATTCTGGGTAACAGAGTCGCGGCATCCATTGGTGGCCTCCACAGCAAGAAGTTGAACTGCATAAGTACCTAGAGCGCCATACACTTTACCAGGAGTGGTTGCACTTGAGTTAGGGGTATTGTCGCCAAAGTTCCAATTGTAAGTAACATTAGCCAAACCTCCTACAAAAGTGGTGGTGTTGTTAAATTTGATACTGTCTGTTTGACAAGCATTTGTAAATGTATATCCGGCAGCAGGTTTAGGGAAAACAGTTACCGGTTGCGAAGTTGAATCGATACAACCAAAGTTAGATGTTACTTTTAACTTGATAACAAAAGAACCTGCATTTGGATATCTGTAGGTAGGATTATTAGATAACCCTGTTCCTCCGTTTCCAAACTCCCAGTTGCTTCCAAAACTATTACCTGCTTTTGCAGAAGGAACGCTTGAGTTATTGGTAATAGGCAATACCGATCCGTTACAATGATTGCCGGTAGTAAAGCTAGCTGCAGGGCGAGGGAATACATAAACTGTACGCAAAGTAGAATTTGAGCAACCCACGTTATTTGTTACCGTTAATAGTACGCTATAGGTAGTATCTACTGATGCAAAAAATGCTTTTGGATTTTGCGCAGTTGATGTACCGATTGTTGTGCCACCTAAAGAATAAGTCCATGCGCTGATTATACCATTACCTGTTGAGGTGTTGGTAAAGGTAACCGAATCATTAGAACAAACCAGGCCATTGCTAAACGAGGCTGCAGGAACCGGCAATACCGTAATGGTTTTCTGGAAGGTACGTAAGATGTTTGCGTTGTTTCTTGTTTCTAGCTTAACAGTATATTGTCCAGGAGTAGACCAAGTTTTGCTTGGGCTATTCAGTGTTGATCCGGTATTGTCGCCAAAATCCCAGTTATATAAAAGAGGTAAAGTTGCAGGTGAGCCTGAACTTTGGTTAACAAAATCAAGCGGAGAGCCTGCGCATACAGAGTCTCTGCCGTTAGTAAACAGTGCAACAGGAGGTGTAGTAATTTTAATAAAGCGGGTTACCAGAGAGTCGCAATTGGTAGGCAGTAAACGGTAGTTTATTGTCATAATAAATGTACTGTCGCCATCTGCAAGTCCGGGCCTAACCACATACTTTCCTGCTCCGCTGGTGGTTGGTGCAGTATATACGGCATTAGACATGTTTGTTCCTGCTGCTGTTACAATCTGGTTAGAAGTAATTGTCCACCTTGTACCAAGGCTGCTATAAGGTAAGCCAGATGGCGCCACGATATTATATTCAAGCGTATCACCCACAATAGCTCCATCCGGATCGAGGCTTGTGCCATTGTTGTACGCTCCGGTAAATATTGTGCCTTTTGCAGCAAAAGGACCAGATGTAAAGCGGCTGATGTAAATTTTTGCCGTATCATTTAATGAGTTGCTGCAAGCAGTACCTTGAGTTGATGTAAGCAGATTGGTATATTGTACGTTTACAAACACCGAATCAGTATTTGGATTAGCAGCAGTTAATGTAAGTGCATTACCTGTACCAGTAACAGAAGCGCTCATAGGAAGTGCAGTAAATGCATCGATAAGGCGGTAGCTGTACTGAGTGCTTGAGGAGGCAATCTGAAGTGAGATGCCATTGTATGCACAGATATTTACTGTTAGTGGCGTAATAGCTATGTTTTGAACGTCATCAAAAACGATTACACTGTCCACAATAATATTATTTCCTGCTCCGGCTGCAGTTGCCTCAATTCCTACTTTCACGCTTGGTATACCAATAAAGTTTTTCAAGCATACATCAATCTGACGATAGCCGGGGAATGGGAAATTAGGATTTACACGGCCTGTTTGCACCAGCGGGAAAGACCAACCGAAGCCGGTATTAACGGTTATTGCAATCTGGTCATTAGCTGCTGGGATATCATTATTTTGAGATACCCATAAACGCACTGTAGGATTTTTCATGGTAGAGAAGTCCATACATGGCGATACAATTCTAGATGATGTTCCGTTTGGTAGTGTAGCTGATGGGAATACGGCTGCACGAATGCCAGTTGCCGGAGCAAGACTTGGGTTAGCTGTTGAACCTCCTATTTGACTTAACTGCCATAATCCATTTCCAGAAATTTGTTCAACACTCCAACCGCCAGCTGCACCATCAAATCCATTGCTTACAGGAAAGGTATTAAAGAGTGTACCTATTAAGTCGTAGCCGGATGCAGGAAATCTTCCTGTTTGTCCGGATGCATCATAGCAAATAACACGATAACGGATATTTGAATTGTTTGGCTGAACAGGTATGGTATACGTTCTAAACTCTCCTGTAACAGCTGAAATCAACACAAACTGCTCAGGGCCTCCATTAACAGAATAAAATAAGGTATCGGCTACACGTGTGCGCTCAATAAAACGAATCACGATATTGTATGGACCATTGGAACAAACTGTTGCCGGAGGCGTAACATTAAATAAGCGAGGAGGCACACTGTCGAGATATGAACCAAGGTATTCATGCGCACCCATTGAAGGTGAGAATGGATCTCGGCTTGCCCCTCTAATATCAGTACTATAGCCCGCCACAAACGCACCTCCTGCCCAAAGTGTTGATGGCGTATTATCAGGTATAAATAAAATGGTATCGTTGGTGAAGGGGCTGGCAGTACTTATTGAATACAAATCCTGATTGGTATAGGCCATATGAGCCGCAAGATTTGAATTGAAATTAGTAGTAACATGATTCGTAGCTGCATTGAATGTTGATATCCGATTAACGGTATTTGCAGCGTTTACAAAATAGCTATTGTTATCAATGGTACTAAACAGATTGCTAACGTTAGCACCAATAACAAGGGCATATGCATAACCTGTTGGGGCCGTGCGTCCCAAAGTGTTTTGTAACAAATTATTACGGAGAGCTACACCACCTCTGATATTTGTATTAAACATGATAGGCGCACATACTGATGAGGCTTGAACAGGCGCTGAGCCTGGAATCGCAAAAGCTAAGTTAATGGAGTTGTAGATAAGATTGAGCCCAACATTGTTGTATTGGGTATTACTTTCAACCAGTATACCATATGGATTAGCAGTTGAGGCAGCGTTTCCGGCACCTGTACCACCTGCTGAAATTCCGGATATCATATTGTTAATAATATCAATATTACGTGGTGATTGTGCATTGGTAGCTATGCTTCCAAGATTAACATAAATACCATAAGCACCGCCTGACCCCGTAGTGTTGAAGATGTCATAAATGATATTTCGTCTTATTGAAATACCGGAGTCTAAAGATAATGTTGTTGAAGGCTCAGAAGATAAATCAATCGCACGGTTGTTGGTAAACGTAGTGATATTATTCTTAATCACATTACTATCAACCACTGCTCCGGCCTGAGCACCTAAATAAATGCCTGCAGCATTTGTTACACCACCGAAATAATTAGTCGGGGCTGATCCGCCAGTGCCGATATTGCCTCCAATTTCATTTCTACGGATAATATTACCCCTATCTTGAGCTCCTGCAGTAGATGCAAATCCTCTTAAATAAATACCATATCTAACACCACCTATAAAATTATTTTCGAAACGGTTATTGTTATTTCCGCTAACACCAGCATTGGAGGGAGTCACTGTGCTTCCACCCGAATAAATACCGGCAAATGAGTTAATGCCGAAGGTAGTAGAGCTTCCAATAATATTGCAATTCCTAACGATTATATTGGTATTTGGAGTTCCTGAAGAACTTAAATCAACCACTTTAAGTGAAGTGGCAGTTGCTGATGGAGGCAACATAATGGTGAAGTTCCTTGTATTACTTCCATTATTAGATCCATCTATAACAAAATTAGATGCGCCATCAAAACGGATAACACTTCCATTTGCCGCATATGGTCCAAAACCTCCACCCAATGTTGTTATTGTATCGTTTCTGCCTACTCCAGGCTTTAAAACTACCGGACGGCTGGCACTTGAGCGCGGATAGGCTGAAATGGTTGTAATTAAGGTATCACCCTCACCAATATAACCTGCTGCTGTTTCAAGAATAATCGGGGAAGCTGGACTAGCGTTGTCTACACCATTTGCATTTAAATATTGTATAGCCCTTCCGATGGTACTAAATGAAAAAGGAGCTGTTCCGCCAACCCTTGGTTGGTTTTGCACACCATTAATCAAATAAGTTTGACCTCCTGCCAATGGTAAAAACGTCAGCGGAAACTCAACAGCACCTATACAAGAGTTCACCGCTCCACGGGTGTTGCCAAAAATATCATTTGTGATGCCTGGCAACGAAACTGCTGCATTAAATAATGGAGCTGCCAAAGTAAGATCAGGGTTAGGCATAGTATCGTTAACAAAAGCGATGTTATTCGATAATGATTGTAAATCACCTCCGGTAAAAACTTGCCATGTAGCCATACTTGCAAATGTTTGTGCTCCATTATTTGCAATTGCAATAAAATTGGTTGCATTAGTACCTGCAGATACATAGTTATTGTTATTTGAAAGAGTAGTAGGACCTGCAAAGATTGAAGCATTATGACCCACAAACACTGCACAACTGTTTCCTGCTCCGCTTAAGCGACCTAATCTGTTAATGATATTATTATTTCTCATTAACACACCACCTCTAATGGAGTTAGAGAAGTATATGCCATAAGAACCGGTATTGGAACTTAGCGTATTTCCGCTCATGTTAATGGTATTGTAAAGAATTTGTAATCCCAGGTTTGAAATAATTGCTGACCCCTCCATAACAATGCCACCCGGATTGGTAATAGCAGGAATAGCGGCAGATCCTGCAGCCCTAATATTTGCAATTGAATTATTAATGATTCTAATTGCGCGCACACCAGTGGTATCTGTAGAACCATAGTGGTAACGGATGCCATACACAAAACTTGAACCAGTGATGATGTTGTAAATAAAATTCCTGCTAATTGTAATATTAGAGTCTTTGCTATTAGGCTCTGATGCAAGAAAATCCAAGTCAATTCCTTTAAAGCCAACAGAGCTGGTGCCTGTAGGGAAACAGTTCCTGATAATATTACTATCAACAACACAGTTGGCGATAGCTTTGAGTGATATACCTGCCTGATCTGTTGTTGAACCAGATCCTCCGATAAAAGTGGTTTTAGTTGTACCGTTTGGCGCAATAACACCACCGATAATATTTCTTGATATGGTGATGTTGCGACTTTGCAAGCCAACACCATTAAGACTTCTTAAGAAAATACCTGAACGAACAGATTCAATATTATTGTTTGTGAAAACAAGATTGTTATTTAAGCCGAATAATGAGCTTGCAAATACACCACTTGGAGGCGTATGATGACCAAGATAAATAGCTGCAGAAGTAAATATTTGAAAGCTATTGGAACTGCCCTGCAGAATACATCCTGTAATGGTAATATCAGTTGTTGGGCTACTTTCAGTTGGAGTAATTGCTACAACCTTAACAGTGGTATTGGTAATATTTGCAGGAATTAATAAGGTTAAATTTTTATTGTTACCATCTACAGTAAAGAAATCTGAACCAATAAACCTTAACACAGCTGCATGGTTAGGTATATTATTAATTGCAGGCAGAGTAATGGTATCTGCATAGCCATCGGCTATGGTAAGAAATACCCTTCTTGATGCTGATGCACCTATGTAATCATTGATATGTGGAATAAACGATTCAACGTTTTTATTATAACCTGGTTCTATGACCAATCTAATGTTTCCATTGCCGGTCACACCAAAATGATTTACATAATTAACCGCATCAGAAACAGTTGCAAATTCGCCTGCACCGGCAGAACCAACCGGCCAGCTATTGTTTCCTCTTATTCTATAAGTAGCACCTCCATTAAGTGGATGATAAGCCTGAGCCGTATTTGGTGTGAACTGATGTGCGCCAATGGATGTTGCTGAGGCAGGACGATTTACTCCGTTAATATCCGTGCTAATTCCTGCTATTGCAGAGCCTGCTGTGCCAAATAAAGCACCAGCTCCATTTACAATACTACAAGTTGTATCATCCACACCAATAAACGGAGGAATTGTTGTAATGCTATTTACGTCACCTGCGGTTGAAAGCCTCCAGTCGTTCAATGAAGCACGACCTCTGTTTTGACTAAAGCCGATAAAGGCATTACCGCCTCTGCTGGTAGTCATGTAAAACGCATTATTATTAGATAATACAAATGGATTGGCTGTGGCATTGGCAATCACCACACCATAATTAACGGAGTTGTTACCAACAGTTGAAATGGTTTTACCCATGCGGTTTGCAATGAGATTATTGAGCATAGTAACACCTCCGGTAACGCTAGAACCAATAAACACTGCAGCTGAAAAACCACCTGCATTTAGGGTATCACCGTACATATGAATAGTGTTGTACGCCAAAGTAATACCTGCATTGGCTGAGTTATCTTCCAAACTGATTCCAATATTATAGCTGGCTGCTAAAAGCGAAGCTATTCCTGATGTAGCTACTATATCTGAAACCACATTATTACTGATTGTAATATTGTAAGGATTTGTGTGCGCAACAGCGTTTTGGAAACGTATTCCATAAACACCCGTATTTGACTGCAAACTTGTCAAATTATAAATTCTGTTTGCATTGATATTAATTCCTGAATCTATTGAAAGTGTACCTGCATCTGTGGTAAGTGCTATTCCTCTGAAGTTTCCGCTATTCGCAAATGATGTAACATTGTTTCTGATGATATTTCCCTGAATGGT
>JBIIGU010000276.1:0-2721 GCA_044236275.1 Bacteroidia bacterium
GTATAATCAGCCAGCACATACCAAGAGAGGAAAGTGGGCACAAACAAATAAAAGAAAGCCAGATTAAAACCTTTTGAAAAGCGCATGGGCTTGCTTCTTTCGGGTAAACTTTTTAGGTAGCCAAATATTTTAATATTGACCAACAAAACCCAAAAGCTGCCGCCTAGAGCACCTGTATATTCATACCATTGAACCATAACAGGAGCAGTAGAAAAAACATTCCCAAGCGTTAGCCACGGCCATGATATTTCCCAGTTGAGATGAAGGTATTCAAATGCCAGCCATGTTGCAATAAAAAAAGTGTATGCCTTGGAAGGACCTGCCTTAGCCATCATACGGTGCATGAGCATAAAAGGCAAACACATAAGCAGCGTATTAATTATAAAAGCTGCAACACCACCTGCGGCTGATGCATTCCATACCCAGTAGGTTACACCTATATTCCAAAGCAACAATGAAAGAAATAGCAACAAAAAGAAAAAGCCTGAACGATTTCTGAGCTTTTCTTCCAAATAAAAGAGCGGAACAAAACCGCCAAACACCAGAATAAAAACTCCGAAAGGCTGCCATGACAAGGTGAGCATAAGCGCACTGCATAACACCCAAAAAAATGGTTGCTTGAAAAACTTTTGATTCATAACCGTAGCTGCAACATGCGCTAAAAATTAATGTTTTCCAAACCACATGAATGTGAAGATTTTATAAACTATCGCTAACATAGTTTTTCATAAAAAATGGGTTTATTTTGCCCCCTCATGCGATTGTATCGGTATCTGTTTATTTTTTATTGTTTAGGCGTTTCGTCCGCTTATGCCCAAATACTGCCTTCATTTGGTAATTCAAGAACAGGAGGTACAGGCATGCAGTTTCTTAAGATTTCCCCGGATGCAAGGTCTATGTCGCTTGCCGGTGCCGCTGTTGCAGTTGCTAATGATGCATCGGCTATGTACTGGAATCCGGCAGGCATTACAGGCGTTGACACAGGCAAAGTTAATCTCATGATTTCACATAGCCGTTACTTCGGTGATATCAACGCAAATTATGCAGGCGCTGTAATTAGAGCAGGACGCCATTCATTTGTTGGTGTTCAGGTTTTTTCCATGGATTATGGAGATATGAAGGAAACAACTGAATTTGATCCCAGCGGCACAGGCAGAACATTCGGCATCAATAATTATTTTATTGGCCTTACATACGCCAAGATATTAACCAATAATTTCAGTTTTGGACTCAATGGCAAATATGCCAATGAAAGTTTTGCAGGCATTAATGTACATAACGTACTATTTGATTTAGGCCTGAAATATGACGTGGGCGTAAAGCATACCCGATTTGGTGTGAACTTCAGTAATTTTGGTTTAAATGTTAAACCTTCAGGCGGTGTGCAGGTGCTTAAATTTGAAGGCATGCAAAATATCAGCAATTTCAGCGATATCTCAGTTCCTGCCTTGTTTCGTTTGGGTATTGCGTTTGATCCTGTGCATACCAATGAGCATGTGCTTACTTTAGCCGGGCAGCTTAATCATCCTACGGATAATAATGAAACCTATGTGTTGGCTGCCGAATACAGTTATCTTAAAATTGGTTACCTTAGAACGGGATATGAGTTTGGCTCTGATGAAAATTACATTGGCCCATCAGCAGGGATTGGTTTGAAAATTCTTCGAAGATTTGGTGGTTTAACCCTCGATTATGGCTTTGTAGCAAAAAACCGTTTGGGATATAACCAAAGAATAACTTTAGCAATATTGGTCAGATAAATGAAAGCAAAAGCAATATATATATATTTTGGCATTGTGATTTCTCTCTTGCTCTCGTCTTGTTCAGCGCTATTTGGCAATAAGGAAGACGAACAGGTGAATGAAATTTTTGTTCAGGGGGCAATTGACCCCAATCTTATTCCTCAAACCGTAGGATATGTTCCTGTTTATCCTTTTTTTCAGGGCTTCTCAAATCCCGTTGATGTTTTTGTAGGATATGATGAATTGGTTTATGTAGTAGATGATAACGGATTAAATATTTTGGATCAAAAAGGAACGAAGTACCAGAATATTCCAATTCCCGGGGCAACAGATGTTACGCAAGACAGAAGGTTGCATACCTATGTTTGTGGCAGGGTTGAATTACCAAGAGGAGCAGGCGGTGCCCTTGTAAACTTGCCTGCAGTTTACCACCTGATGAATACGGCAACAGGAAACTATGTTATTGTAGATACACTCATTCACCCCGATTGCGATGCATCCAGAGGAGCAACAGCTTTCCGTGGAACTGATGATGAAAAAGTGCAATTCAGCGGACTGGCTACTTTACATGATAATACTTTGTATGTTAGTCGTACCGGTCCGCGCAATGATCCCAATGCATTTTTTAGACCGGATAATGGGGTATTATTATTTGATGCCGATGGATTAAATATTGGTTTTGCAAACGGCCTAACACCCAATTCCCCCAGTTTAAAATCTGCAATGGGCATATCTGCAATTGCAACGCTGGCAGCGCCTCCGCAGCGTCAGCAAGGCATCAATACAGGAAAAAGCTTTATGCTTACACAGGCCGATGCAACGGTTAATATTGAATACCGCACCTTATATATTACAGTTTCAGACGATCCGGATGCCGGTACTGCATACAGCGAAACATCTTCGCTGCTCAATTACGACTATAGCAAAGGAGATAAATTTTTGTATCAACCTTTTCGGTTTAAAAAACCTGAAGATTGTT
>JBIIGU010000014.1:0-8926 GCA_044236275.1 Bacteroidia bacterium
TAATCCAGTTCCAGTCTTTTTCAATATTTGAAGCATTCACAACCAACAAATACGTATCGGCACTTTTACGGTACACCAGAAGGTCATCTACAATACCTCCTTTATCATTTGGTAGGCAGCTGTACTGCACTTTTCCATCGCTTAGCTTTGATGCATCATTTGATGTAACAAGTTGAATAAGGTCTAAGGCTTTATCGCCTGTTAGCATAAACTCACCCATGTGGCTTACATCAAAAACACCCACACTGTTTCTCACAGCCAAATGTTCTTGTATAAGATTGTTGTATAGCACAGGCATGTTGTATCCGGCAAATTCAATCATCTTCGCTCCAAGCGACACATGTAAATCATTTAATTCTACGTATTTCATTATTGAGCTATGTTATTTGTTAATAGGTTAAGTGTTCAAAGAAAATGCATTCCGTTTAATTCTGCAATGAATTATATTCTGCGGTCAAACCAGTCTCTTCGCCTGGTCATGCGTAAATCCTGCAGCAAACTTGATTTAACATTGATGGTAAATAAGAAACTTTGCCTGAAACCAACAGGTATCCAGTTAAGTTTAAACTCCCAGCAATGCAATTGCCTGATAAAATCTATAGAGGTAAATGTTAGTTCTTTATTCTGCAAATCATAACCGGAGCTATAACCTATTTTCCAGTTTTGCGTAAGGTTAATATCTCCGCTAAAGTTTAGCGTTTGAACATAGTTAGAAGCGGTTTTTTCATTGAGGTTTCTAAAACGGTCAAATGTTACGGTGTAATTGAGGTTGATACTCCACGGCACATTAAAATCATAATATTCCCAGGGGTTATCGTTCATGTAACGCAATTCGCCTTCGTATGCTTTTTTGCTTGATGATTTTTGTTTAAATGTTTCCGGATTAAAACTTGCCGTTAAGCCCATATTGGCTCTGCTAATAATACCCAAACTTCCACCCTCATTCAAATAAAATCGGTTTAATCGGGTTATTGATTTGAAGCCGTTTGATGAAGGGATTTCCTGATTTAAGTATGGATCGAGTGTAGCTCCCATGTTCACCTGAATGTTTTTAAATAAGCGTGTACGGGCGCTCAAATCAATTGTGCTCAGGTTAAGGGAGTCGGCAAAAATATTATAGGAGGCGCCTGCTCTGATGCTCTCAAATATCTGAACTTTGGTTTCTTTCCGCGCTGTATCCTTGCCCTGCATTATCTTCATTTCAATATTATTATCCAATGCAAAACCTATGTTTCCCTGCCTGCCAAAACCGGGTCCGCCAAAAATACCTTGTTCAAAACGAGAATATTTAATTTCCCTGCCTGCAGTATCCCGTATGCTTTTAAAGTAGCCCCAGCTTGCATCACTGTAATCAGGGGTAAAAGTAAAATCAAGTGTTGGTGTAATAACATGCCTGATGGCTTTTATTGAGCCTTTCTGAAATTGCTTCATCCCATAATAGCGTGTGTTAATTGCAACACGTGGTGTATATGTCCATGCCCTATCAAAACCATTTACGCGTCTGGTAATAATCTGATTGGTTAACGGATCAACAACTTTATCTATGGTTTGAAAGTACCATACTTCATTTAAACCAACACTTGCCGATAATGTATAAAATTTAAACAGCTTAAAGGAGGTTTGAATAGGCAGGTCGTGCCTTACACCGAAACGAGCAGCGGTATCGAGAAAATTAGACCACTCTGAAGTGTTACGACCCCTGAACAAAATGCTATCTTTAGTATTCACATCATTTCTGAACGACATGGTATAATTCATCGTAATGTTTTCATACCACTTATCAGCACTTGATTTGCTTCTTGGTTTTAATGGAGCAAAACTGGCTACAGTAAAAGTAAAATCCGGAAATGACAACGCAACATCTCTTGATTGCGTATTTTGTGCCATACGTGCATTGGTAGAAAAATTATACCTGCCGTTTTTGAATGATTTATTAAAAGCTATGCTGGAGGTAAGCTGATTGGTAATGATATTATTAGGGTTGTAAGAGTTATTGGTGAGATATGAATTGCCCTCACGGTTTACACTTACAATATTTACGTTAGCATTAAATGAGGTATTGGGCCTAGCCTTTGGATCTGAGCTATGCTGCCATGTAAACTGAAAATCTTTTGAACGGTTAAATGTTGGGTCTTCCTCATTGCCAAATCTGTTATCGGCATAATTAAAGAGCAGGTTGCCCCTAAATTTATATCTGTTGGAATAATTGATTCCTGAGCGCAAAGCCCAACTTGCATTGGTAAAAATATCACCGGTAAGGCGCATATCCATTTTTTCTCCGAGTCCGAAATAATAACCTCCATCTCTTAGAAAAAAACCACGGCCGAAAGAACTTCCATACTGAGGAACAATAATTCCTGACGACTGGCCACGCTTAATAGAAAAGATTCCGAAGGGCAAAACCAGCGGAGTTCGCACATCTTCAATAAGCAAATTGGCCGGCCCGGTTACCACTTTTTTATCCGGTATAACTTTTATTTTAGATGCACCAATGTAGTAATGCGGATGTTCTAGCTCACAGGTAGTGTATTTGGCACTTTGCACACCCATTGTATTCTCCTCATCCTTAATAACGTCAGAGCCATGTATATAACCTTCTCCCTCCTTGGTGCGCAATTCACTTAAATAACCTCTTTTGGTTTTGTAGTTATACTTTATAATATCTGCCTTATAATCGGTTTGTGCCTGTTTAAACAATGGCTTGCCAATCCAATTGCCGTTTGTGTCTTGTGTACCTTGGGCAATTACCAGATTTTTTTCAAGCTGAATTTTAATGAAATCAGCCTTCAGCTCCATATCCTCAAAATTAACAACAGCATCGCCATACAGATAAATTGTTTTTTCATCTGCATAATAAGGCATTGAATCGCGGCAAGTGTACTTTACCTTGGCATTGATTGCTGAGGAGGACTCGAACAACTTTACCGTATCCATAGAGTCAAAAGTGCCAGCATCTTCCTCTGCAAGCGAATCTATTTTTTGTATTGCAGGAGCTGTAATATTCTTTACCTGCTCAACTTTTTGCTTAGGCTTTTTAGGTTTGGTTTGATTTTTGGGCTTTGTTTGTGCATACGCAACTGAACACATTAACAGAAAACATGGCAAAAGTTTAAAAGCCACAGATTTAAGTATTGTGGAGGTTTGCTTAAAATTGTAATGTGTTATTGCCAATGAGCGCAAAGCTAATTAAAGTTAAAAACATGGTGAAATTTAGCCGCATAGCATCCATAATTATTTTATCCGCACTGCTATGTGCCTATAAACCATTGGGTTTAATTGGTAACAAAGTTCGTACCGTTGTTGTAGATGCGGGGCATGGAGGGCATGATGCAGGTTGTATGTATGGAGGTGCAAAAGAAAAAGAAGTAACCCTACAGGTGGCACTAAAAGTAGGCAAAGCCATTGAGGCAGAGCTTCCTGACGTGAAAGTGGTATACACCCGCGACTCTGATAATTTTGTTGAACTTTGGGAAAGAGCCGGCATAGCTAACCGCAATAATGCTGACCTATTTGTGTCCATTCATTGCAATGCCAATAAAAAAACTGAAGTGTACGGTACCGAAACATTTTCAATGGGTTTACATAAATCAGAAGGAAACTTGGAGGTAGCCAAACGAGAAAACGAGGTTATTTTGTTGGAAAAGGACTATCAGGAAAAATACGAAGGTTTTGATCCCAACTCTCCTGAAGCCCATATTTATTTTTCTTTTATGCAAAGTGCTTACCTGGAGCAGAGCCTGAAACTGGCATCATTTGTTGAACAAAACTTTACAGAAATTAGAAGAACCAGCAGAGGCGTAAAGCAGGCAGGACTAATGGTTTTATGGAAAAGCAAAATGCCAAGCATTTTAATTGAAACCGGTTTTTTAAGCAATAAGCAGGAAAGAGCCTACTTAACATCAGAAAGCGGACAAGCCGAACTGGCAGGAGCCATTGCTAAGGCTGTAGCCAATTATAAGAAACGGGTAGAAGCATCTAAATAAGTGTTTGCCTAATTTATCAATAATTGTTTAACCCGTTTTTGCGTTTATTTTTGCCCATAAATCAATAGAAGTGAAAATTAGCAGAGAAGTACGCGTTGGAATTTTTTCCATTATTGGCATCAGTGTCCTCATTTTAGGATACAACTTTTTAAGGGGTTACAGCCCGCTTAAAGGATATAACACTTACTACGCAGTATATAATAATGTATCCGGCATCGTAAAATCAACACAGGTAACTATTAATGGCCTTAAGGTTGGGCAAGTGGAAGAAATTGGCATGCTCAGCAAAGGCGATGCCAGTAAAATTGTTGTTACCTTAATCGTTGATCAATCAATAAAGTTACCGCTTGGAACAAAAGCGCTTATTAGCTCTCAGGATTTACTAGGCACAAAAATGATAGACCTTCAGTTGGCCGAATCATCAGTTATACTTAGTAATAAAGATACACTTTCAGGTGAAATTGAAGAATCCTTCTCAAGTTCTGTTTCTAAAATGATGTCGCCACTGAAAGATAAAAGTGAACAAGTATTGGTTACCTTAGACAAGGTTTTGCAGAGCATGAATGAGGTGTTCGATTCTACAGGCACACAAAAACTGGCACGAGGAATTAATGATTTCTCCGGCACGCTTAGTCATATGAATCAGATTTCGGCCAGACTTGATCAGCTAACTACAGAAGAATACGACCGTTTACAAGATATGTTTGGACATATTGAACAAATTACCAGGAATCTTAAAAATAATAATGAGGCTATTGGGCGCTCTTTAAAAAATATGGCTCAAATTACTGATAGTGTTGCTGCAGCTGACTTAACATCCACCATCAACCATACCAAATCTGTGATGAAAGAATTTGCTACAACGCTTGAAAAAATGAATAGAGGTGAAGGCTCATTGGGTAGGTTGGCAAATGATAAAGGATTGTATGATAACCTAACCAAATCATCAGCCGAGTTGGCTGCATTACTTAAAGATATGCAGGAATATCCTGGGCGCTATGTTTCATTCTCCGTATTTGGAGGCAACAAACGCGCTGATAAGGCTGATGAAAAGAGAGCGAAAGAGAAGGCTCGTTAAGAATCAAAATTCTTGAGGTATTCATATACCTTCCCAACAGGCAATCCCATTACATTAAAAAAACAGCCGTTTATTTTTTCTACGGCTGTATAGCCAAACCAATCTTGTATGCCATAACTTCCTGCCTTATCAAATGGCCTATAGTGATTGATATAATGCAAAATATGCTCATCTGAAATATTTCTGCACCACACTTCACTGCATTCTGCAAATGCAAACTGCAGTTTACTCGATCGCAAACAAACACCGGTAAAAACCTCATGCTTATTTCCCCTCAACATTGTTAGCATCTCAAAAGCCTCCTGTGCATCAGCAGGTTTATTCAGCACACGGTTATCAATCCAAACTATGGTATCTGCTGTTAGCAATACTTCATTGTTGAGCAAAGCATCCGGATAAGCATTGGCTTTTTTTTCTGCCAGATACAATGCGATATCGCCTGCTTGTAAATGTGAAGGAAAAGATTCATCTACCTCATAGGTTTTTATTTCGGCATTTACCTCAATACCTTTTATAAGCTCATGCCTACGTGGTGATTTGGAAGCTAAAATCAGTTTTAAATCTTTATTGTTCATGCAAATGAATTGATTCATAAAATTGTAACACCCGCTTTTCAATCCAGTAGTTTCCAAGCCAACCTGTTTTAAAGCCAACGTGTCCGCCTAACTTAGGGTATTCCAAAAATAAATTTGGGTTGTTAATCTCTTGCTCCGCAGGGAAACAATCAGGATGAAGAAAAGGATCATTTAAAGCATTAAGTAACAATACCGGTGCAGCTATGCAGTGTAAAACAAATTTACTGCTGCATTGCTGCCAGTATTCCTGGGCATTGGCGTAGCCATGCAGCGGTGCTGTAAATTGGTTGTCAAAATCATGAAATGTTTTGATGGCATCCAAGTTGTTTACCTGAAAATGTGTTGGAAATTGCTTGGCTTTTTGCTTCATCTTATTTTTCATGCTTGTTAAGAAGCGCTTCATATACATAGTATTCTGCGAGGAAGCAAGAACCTCTGCTGATGATTTCAGATCTATCGGTACAGAAACTGCACAAGCTCCTTTGATTTGCAAATCAATTTTATCCCCCTCCTCAGCAAGGTATCTTAGCAAGGCGTTTCCACCTAAACTAAATCCGCATAGATGTATGCTGGCGTCTGTTTCCTTTTGCAGCAATTGCTTTATATAAAATCGGATATCATGCGTAAATCCGGAATGATAGGAAATCGGCAAACGATTTAATTCACCACTGCAAGACCTAAAGTTTAGGGCATGCACATGGTAGCCTTGCAAATTAAAAAAGCGAGCCATACCTAGTATGTAGCTTGAACTGCTGCTTCCCTCCAAGCCATGCATCAGAATTAAATGTTTCTTACCTGAACTTGTTAGTATATCGGCATCAAAAAAATCGCCATCAGGTGTTTCAACCCGCTGTCGCGCATAACCAACTTTCACCTTACGGAATAAAGCAGGATAGATGGTTGAAAAATGTTTATGGGCAAACAAACCCTCAGCCTTAAATGAAGATTGAATAACTGGCACCTTACAAAGGTATTAAACAAAACAAAGGTTATGGGGTTATTCTATCCATGCAACAAAACATTCTGGTATATTTTAGAAACGATTTGCGTTTGCATGATCATGAACCCCTCTATACGGCTGAGCTGGCAGGTGCAAAAGTTATTGGGGTTTATAATTTTAATCCCTTGCATTTCTCATCTCATCACCTCGGTTTTAGAAAAACAGGTGTTTTTAGGGCCCAATTTCTGATTGAATGTGTAAATGACCTGCGCAATAAGTTGCGAAGCATTGGCAGTGACCTCATCATAACCTATGGCAATTCGTTGCACACCATTCCAGATTTGTGCAAAAAACTCGGCATCACAAAAGTATACGCACATGCTGAACATACTCCTGAAGAACGAATGGAAGAGATGGCATTAGAGAAATTATTACATTCTGATAACATTGATTTCAAATTATTCCAAGGAAATACCCTAATTCATACATCAGCATTACCATTTGCGATTCATCAAACCCCTCTTCTTTTCACAGATTTCAGAAAATCTGTTGAGAAAAAAGCTGAATACAGAAATGCGTTTCCTGAGGTTAAAGCATTAGAAAAAATTGAACATGATTTTTTGCCGGAAACTTACAATCTGCAGCGACTTGGCTTTGCACCGGAGGAGATTGAAGGAAAACTTTTCTTATACAAGGGAGGCGAAACAGAAGCACTGAAACGCCTTCATTATTATATATGGGAAACTAAACTGGTTGCCAGTTATAAAGAAACAAGAAATGGCCTTCTCGGCATGGATTTTAGCAGTCACTTTTCACCTTGGTTGGCAGCAGGCTGCCTGAGTCCGGCTTTGATATTGAGTGAAGTCAGGGCATTTGAATCGACACAAATAAAAAATGACTCTACCTATTGGCTGATTTTTGAATTGCTTTGGAGAGACTTTTTCCGTTTTTCAATGCTCAGGCATGGAGCATTATATTTTAAGAAAGAAGGTATAAGGCAACAATTTATCAATTGGTCAGATAATACTATACTTTTTAATAAGTGGCTCAAAGGTGAAACAGGATATCCGTTTGTTGATGCCAATATGAAAGAGCTAAAGCTTACCGGCTTTATGAGCAACAGAGGCAGGCAAAATGTGGCAAGTTTTCTATGTAAGAATCTGGGAATAAACTGGCTTTGGGGTGCCGCATGGTTTGAATCGGCATTGGTTGATTATGACGTGTGCAGCAATTATGGCAACTGGGCATACATTGCCGGTGTAGGTAATGATGCACGTTTATTCAGATACTTCAATATTGAGAAACAAGCTGATCTATATGATAAAAATAAAACATATCGGAAATACTGGCTAGAAAAAGATGGGTACTATGATACCGATATAAAACCAGTGGTAAATTTTGAAGAAACAATAAAATTAGCAGAGAAAAGATATATAGAATCGCTTGGCTAACCTCACTCTAATGGCACCACTTCTTCTCCTACCTCATTAATTATTCCTCTGCGTCCGCCAAGTGACACAATGGCTAAGCCATTCTTAAACGAGCCTATAAAATCATACTTTACAGGAATATATTCTTCGCCTTGTTCATTTATATAACCAAACTTACCTGCTATCTCTACTTTGGCTCTAGCTTTTTCCCAAGGATAAATGGCATCATATTTACAAGGTACAAACTCCTCTCCTCCGGTATTAATAAATCCTTCCTTGCCATCTTTCTCTACTTTGGCAATGCCATTCTTAAAAGGATGTATTTTATCATAACCCGTTTTAGGCTTTCCCTTTTTCTGACTGAAAACATTGAGCGTGAAAACCGATACAAAAAATGCTAGTAATAAATATCTCATTACAAAAAATTTGGCCAAATATAGGAGTTTCTGTGAAACATGCCGAATATGATGCGATACAATTCTGCACCAAACACGGCATCTATCGACACATAA
Source organism: Bacteroidia bacterium (assembly GCA_044236275.1). Taxonomy (GTDB): domain Bacteria; phylum Bacteroidota; class Bacteroidia; order UKL13-3; family UKL13-3; genus JAJTFA01. The sequence continues at coordinate 8,519 of JBIIGU010000014.1, forward strand.
TTGCTAAATTATCAATTATTTAAAGGCTAATTATCAGTGATGATGCCCACCCGGACCATGCACATGTCCATGATCAAGCTCTTCAGCAGTGGCCTCCCTGATTTCCATTACTTCTACATCAAAATTGAGCTCTACACCGGCCAAGGGATGATTGCCATCAATGGTTACTGTTTCATTATTCACCTCTGTTACCGTAACAACAAAGCGCTGCTCAGCCGAACCGGCCTCAAATTGCATACCCGGGCTAACCATTTGGCCGCCAAAAGCCGTAATAGGCACCTGTTGGATAAGTTCATGGTTTTTAACTCCATAACCTTTCTCAGGACTCACCTTTATTGTAAATTTTTCGCCTGCAGTTTTTCCTTCCAGTCCTTCTTCCATGCCGGCAATTAAATTACCTATGCCCTG
>JBIIGU010000277.1:0-2718 GCA_044236275.1 Bacteroidia bacterium
TAAAATGGTTTTATCCCAAAGGCCGTCTATTCTGTACCACATATCCGGATTTACACCGGGCGCATCATTAATGGAATAATTTTCATCAATACCTACATTGAGCTCAAAGATCTGATCCTGCTCCCAGCCTATATAAAATTTACCAGGCGCAAGCACCAATGGTGCATCAAAGCGGTAATAAAAAAATCCGTTAATTGCATTGCTATACACCGGGCCATTCAGCAAAACTTTTTTGAGCACAACCTCTCCTGTGGCATTGCCATTGGTACTTACTGCCTGCCAAACCATGAGGCTAAATGATTTTCCTGTAACATCTGAACTGCCACGGTTAAAAAACATAGATATGCCATACAAGGTATCCTGCACCGCAAGTTCATAACCAAGAGCTACTGCACCTGTTGTGTTTCTAATGGCATAACCCGCTTCTGCCGAGCCATCATCATAAGCAAAATAATTGCTAAGTATGGTTTGCGAAGCAGCTGTATCATTGCTATAAATATTATCGCTACCCGACCCGGAAATGGAATAATGTGCATTAAATACCAATGAATCGCCTGAATAATTTTGTGCAGGCAAGTTGGTAAGTTTATTGATGCTAACTTGCATGGATCCGAGTGCAGGCAAGTTTGGATTGATATTGCCGAAACTGTCAAGCCTTGCAAAATCAGGTGCAAAAACCTCACGTGAAAAATTGACCGAGTACCCGATATTGTTATTGTTGCGCATACCCAACTTTTGCGAGGTTGAAAGGTGCTGCGAAGGGTTGGCCAAAAAGTGTTTTACGGGCAATGATTGATAGGTTTTAAACATAGCTGAAGGCACAGAAGTAATAGCTACATCCTGATAAAAATCGGAAACACCCCTACCCTTGTCAAGCCTGATATAATCAACGTGCCAGTGATTAAGGTTGCCAGTGCGGCTGCCAATATTCACTATCAGAAACTGAAAATCATCATGCAGGTACTCCTCTTTTAATACAGGCAATCTGATTTCAATAAAACTATCCTTCTTTAAAAAAGCCGGTGATACATTGCGCACCGTTTCAAAATCATATCCGTTTGCTGCACTGTTTCTAAATTGTATAACCAGCGAGTCTCCAGCGTTGGGCGACTCTCCCCAGCCCATTGGCTGAATCCAAAAGGTAAGGTAAATTGAATCGGAAGGTTTAAAGCCGTGCAGATTCAATGACCGGCTTAGCAAGGTATCGCAGTAACCTCGGCCAACACCGTATGGATTACCTTTAAAGTCGAGTCCGTCAAATGTAGCTACATTTCTGCTGGGATGATTTTTTGGAAAATGATTATTTATATACACATGCTTTGAGGTGAAACGTTGGGCTGATGGGTAAACAACAGATGCAGAAAAATCATCTATAAACGGAAGAAATATCTTTTTGCCAATATGAAAACCGCTTACGGCAAATACAGCAGTATCATCTATACCATGTGTGCCACTATTAATGAGCCTAAACTGAAAATTGGGATGACGAAAGCGACCGATATTGATTTGCCTGATAAAGGTATCGGTTTCATTCATGGCACTTGCGGCTTGCTGCCAAACCTGTTGCCAATTGCCCAAGTTGTTTTTATACTGCAAGATTAAGGTATCAGCCGCTGAAGCTGCAGGCAAAGCACGGTAAAAAAAACGGAGATAAACCGAATCGGCAACCTCAAAAGTTTGCACATTTATAAGGTTTGAAAGTAAAGTATCGCAAGCACCTGCGCTACCCGTATACAAGGTATTGTTTCTGCTGTATGCATTAAACACGGCCACATTGCCTCGCAGATAATTCATTAGGCTGCCTGAATGAACCTTTGCGGATGAAGCTGTCCAGAAGAGTTGGTCGGGTGTAGAATCTACAAGGTAATTGCTGAAGTTATGATGGGCAGGCAGTTTCCAGCGATCGGTTAGAGAAATTTGGTGCAATACAAACGTCTCAGTATTGGCTGCACTGCGGCCGGTATACAACATAAACCTAAAGTTGAAATTTACTTGATTGGTTGCATAAGACAAAGGCAGCACCACTTCTGTTAATGTATTGGCTATTGGAGGCGCAACCCACAATTGCTGGTATGAACCCGATTGCGTGAGCCCTTCTACCACCAGCGAGTCAGTGCTTTGCCAAGTGGCACCTGTGCTGTAGGTGAAACTCAGGTAGCACAAGCCATTGGATAAGGTTAGGTTAATAGGAACCGACACGAGCGTATCGGCCATGCCAAATGTATTATTGCCAGTTGCATAGGCTGCACCCGCAGCGTTGAGTGCATTCAAAACCAGCAGCCCGCCTTTTTTCTGCACGCCACTTGGTTTCCATCGGTTTAGGTTTAGGGTATCTGCGCCTTCATTCAGCAATTCTATAAGCGGATAAACACCTGCGTTTTTATATAAAATCTGCCCGGGTTTTATTTCAATAGACTCAGAATGCTGGTTTGCATAAGCTTTGAGCATGGGGTTGCCCTGCAAAGGCAGTTTTACTTCACCACGCTGCGCAAAGGCAAAAAGGTGAAGCATGGATAACAGAAGTAATGCGCTGTTTCTGATCATTGTTTTAAAAAGAGATCTACCGGTTGGCCCGATGTTGCAGTAGCAGATGCCGAATATGGCGGTTGCTGCCTGAAAACCTTGGCCTGTGAGCTGTCTTTAATTACTCCCTCATAAACAACCGCACCCAGGTTTAACGTTGAGCTTTGCAATAAATTACCTGCTTCTTCCAAACTC
>JBIIGU010000278.1:0-2708 GCA_044236275.1 Bacteroidia bacterium
GGCATGTTCAAGATAGTCGTTTAGCAATATGGCTTCAAATTTAGATTCATATGCAAGTTCATGCACTGCTTTTTCAATGCGCATATTTATTGTCTCCTCGGTCTCAGTTGAGCGTTCTCTCAAACGTTTTTCAAGAGTAACTACATCCGGTGGTTTAACAAACACGGCCAGGGCATTATGTCCAAAATATTTTTTAATATTGAGTCCGCCTTCCACATCCACATCAAATAAAACAGCACGATTTTGTGCCCAGATGCGTTCCACCTCCGATTTCAGGGTGCCATAATAATTTCCTCCGTAAACCTCTTCGTACTCCAGAAATTCATCACGGGCAATTTTATTTTTAAAATCCTCGTGTGTCAGAAAATAATAATCTCTGCCATGCACTTCATTTGCTCTTTGCTTTCTTGTACATGCACTAACTGAGAATGCGAGTCTTTCATCTATAGAAAGCAGATGTTTAACAATGGTGGTTTTACCTGAACCGGAAGGTGCACAAAATATGATGGCTTTATTCATGCCCGTATTTATATCACGTTATTAATTTGTTCCTTTATTTTTTCCAATTCATCCTTCATTTCCACTACGCGTTGCTGAATTTTAAAATGATTTGCTTTAGAGCCTATGGTATTGATTTCCCTTCCCATCTCCTGTGCAATAAATCCTAATTTCTTTCCGGCCGATTTTGTTTTCATCGTTTCTAAAAAATAGGAACAATGTTGCATAAGCCTTGATTTTTCTTCACTTATATCAAGCTTTTCTATATAGTAAATCAACTCTTGCTCAAATCTGTTTTTATCCAAGTTTTCTTCACGCAATCGATTTAATTCATTTTCAATTCGGCCGCGTATGGTTCCCATTCTTTCCGGTTCTGATTTCTCAATCTCTTTCACCAATTGAACAATTGATTGTGTCATGCGAATGAGTTCTTCAGCAAGCATGCCTCCTTCCTTCATTCTGAACTTTTCAAACTCTACAAAAGCTTTGTTCAATACTTGCATGATAAACTTGCCATCTGCTTCGTTATTTTCATCATCTGCAGGTTGAAATAAATTTGGCATGGCAAGTAAGTTTGCCGATAACATTTGCGGATTGATGCCAGCATGATTACATACGTCTGTTAGCTCTTTTAAATAGTACGCTGCTACATCTTTATTCAGAGGCAATACTTTATCCTCAGCATTTTTGAACTGCACATTGATGCTAACCGAGCAACTTCCTCTTTCAACCAGTTTGGTAATTTCTCTGCGAAGCTCCAGATCTTTGCTTTGCCAAACCTTGGGTAACCGTAGGTTTAACTCCAGAAATTTATTGTTTAATGATTTAAACTCGGCTTTAATGGTAAAACGTTCTGTTTCTAATTCAGCCTGACCGTATCCGGTCATTGATCGTAACATAGCTTATATACTTTGGACAAATGTAAAAGAAAAGATGAATTATCCCTCCTTATGTTTGGTTGTATTAACCAGCAATACCCCGCCAAAAATAATGAGTATATCCAATGCCTTTACCCATGTAAGTGCATCTTTACCCGAAAGGAGGGCAATAAATACGGCTAACACAGGCTGCAGATAAATATAGGAACCAACCAGCGATGAAGAAGCATGTCTTAGTGCATAGGCATTGAGCACGTAGGTCATAAAGGTTGAACCAAGGGTCACAAAAGCAATTGCTCCCCAAATAGCAGGTGTAAACGTATGCCATTCGATAGCAATAAAATCAGGTAATCCGAAAGGCATAACCAGAAATAAACCAAAGAAAAATGACCACAACGTAACCGTAAGAGGATGATACTTTTTCATGAGGGATTTGGCATACACCAGATAAAACGCATAGATGATGGCGTTGAGTGAAACCAATACATCGCCCAGCACCGTAGTGGAGCTAAAGTTAAATTTGCTCCCACCCATGAGCATCATCGCACCTGCTGCGGCAATAATTATCCCGCTTATTTTCATTACCGAAAGTTTTTCTTTGAGCATCAGCGCAGCAAATACCACAACAAATATGGGCGTATTCATCATCAGCACTGCACCATTAATTGGTGTAGTTATGCTTAATCCTTTAAAAAATAAAAGCATGTTGAACGCTACGCCAAACATTGCACTGATGAATAGTTTTTTGATATCGGCCCACTCGGTTATTTTTTCTTTTATAGTTACGGAGTGAAAAATAAAAATGCATCCTGCGGCAACAGAAACCCTGAGCAGAATGAAAGCAGCAGGTTTTACATAAAGTGGCATTACCTCTTTAGCAATGGTAAATGTTCCGGCATAAATAAGCGAAACAATAAACAAGGCCAGATGCACTTTTAATTTGGTACTCATGCCTATGTAGTTAGTTCTGTGTATTTTGTTTTTGCTTCATTAATGAAGTCAAACCTTCTTGATTCCTTGATGAATCTGATGCTAAGCATAATGGCAGAAAAAGTGAGTCCGGCACTTAGACCAAACCATATGCCATATAATGATAAGTGCAGATAGTTAGCTAAAAGCCAACCGCCCGGAATACCAATAATCCAGTAGGCAATAACAGTAATGATGGTGGGTGTGCGGGTGTCGGAGATGCCTCGTAAAATGCCAAGACTTACGCATTGTACGCCATCACTCAACTGAAATAAGGCGGCAATTAAAAGCAAATAAGCTGCCATAGGTGCAACATATTTATCTGTTGTATATAAAGATACCAGTATATGATTTCCAAGTGCC
>JBIIGU010000279.1:0-2693 GCA_044236275.1 Bacteroidia bacterium
AGTTGGAGCTGTGTTTACACATGACATTACCTACACGCAAGAGAATGTAAATCTATATGCGCAAATTTCAGGCGATACCAATCCGCTTCATATCAATGATGAGGTAGGCAAAGCCAGCATGTTCGGACGCTGCATCATACATGGACACTACAGTGCTAGTGTTTTTACCAAGATATTCGGTACGCTTCTCTATCCAGATGGTCAGATATACATGAAGCAAAACACAACTTTCTTAAAGCCTATGTTTGTAGATACGCCATATCAGGCAGTGATAACAGTAAAAGAAATTTTTCCGGAGAAAAACAGGGTTTTATTTGAAACCAAGGTAATAGATAAAGCTACAGGTGCAGAAACCATTACTGGTGAAGCACTGCTAATGAACAAAAAGCATTATGTGTGGTGAGATTTAAACTCAGTGTGTTAATTTTATTTTTAATTAATAAGGTGTATTCTACTATATGAATAGAACACCTGTATGGAGTTATTTGATTAATAGTTGATATTTCCTGTTGCGTTTCTTCAGCTTTCGTTTAATAATTATCTTGCAGTTTATAATAGATTTGTTATTTTCTTATCTTAAATACAACTTTTGAGCAGATCCGAGAAAATCTTACTACTTACCCTAGCGGCCATCAATTTTACAAATATTTTGGATTTTATGATTATGATGCCTCTGGGTCCTCAGCTCATGCGTCTGTTTCATATTACTCCGCAGCAGTTTGGTGCATTGGTTTCATCATATACTATCAGTGCAGGTGTATCGGGTTTATTTACTGCTTTTATCATTGATAAGTTTGACAGAAAGAAATTTTTGCAGGTATTGTATGTAGGATTTTTAATAGGTACACTGGCTTGTGGATTTGCAAACAACTATGTCATGCTCATGTTTGCCCGCATATTCACCGGTTTATTTGGCGGGGTGCTTGGTGCTGTTATACTTTCTATTGTAGGCGATACCATTCCGTTTGAAAGACGTGGTCAGGCCATGGGTATGATTATGGCCGGTTTTTCTGCCGCATCCGTTTTCGGTGTGCCCTTTGGATTATTTATAGCCACCAAAATGGGCTGGCAGGCACCGTTTATATTCTTAAGTCTACTGGCTCTTCCGCTTTCCTACTTTATCTGGCGTTTTGTTCCGGCAGTAAATACGCACCTTAACCATGAAAAACAGGATATTGGTCAAATCATCCGAAGCCTGCTTGCCAATACCAATCAGCGCAAAGCAATAACTCTAATGATGGTATTGATGTATGGCCATTTCAGTATCATCCCGTTTCTAAGCCCGTATATGGTAGCCAATGTAGGTTTTATGGAAAGTGAACTTACCTATATATACCTTATAGGAGGTGCCTTTAATATTTTTACCGGACCAATCATCGGAAAGTTGTCTGATAAGTTAGGAAAGCTTAAAGTGTATACGCTGTTTGTGGTATTATGCTCACTTCCGGTTTTTGCCATTACCCAAATGCCGCAGGTGGCCTTGTGGATTGCATTAATTGCCACCACCTTCTTTTTTATTTTATCAGGCGGGCGTTTTATACCTGCGCAGGCCATGGTTTCAGAAACGGTGCAACCGCAAATGCGTGGCAGTTTTATGAGTATACTTTCAAGCATGCAGCAATTATCGGCCGGTGTAGCGGCATATGTTTCAGGGCTTATCATTTCTAAAGACCCCGTAAGTGGACACATGCAGCATTATGAAATAGTCGGCTATATCTCCATAGCCATGACGCTGAGCACTATTTTCTTTATAAGGCGCATTAGAAAAGCCAATGGCGAAACGTTTTAGTAAACCTCAATAAACAATATTATTTTGCGGCACTTTATCTGTGTTTATGCAAAACGATGTAGTAATTATTGGCGGTGGAATTGTGGGATTGGCCAGCGCATGGAATATTTTAAAACAAAATCCCGGACTTAAAGTAGCCGTGCTCGAAAAAGAGGCACAGGTTGCAGCTCACCAAACCGGACACAACAGTGGTGTGATACATTCCGGTATTTATTATAAACCCGGAAGTTTAAAAGCGCAAAACTGCATTGGTGGTTACCACATGCTGCTTGATTTTTGCAGAGAGCATGGTATCAGGTTTGATTTGTGCGGGAAACTTATTGTGGCTACTGATGACTGGGAACTGCCCTTGCTTGATAATTTATACAAACGCGGACTGGAAAACGGACTGGATAAAATAAGCATGGTAGAGGAGGCACGTTTAAAAGAATTTGAACCTCATATGCGCGGTATGCGTGCCATCCACGTGCCGTATACAGGTATTATAGATTATACCGATGTGTCATTAAAACTGGCCGAACTCATTGAGCAAATGGGTGGTAGCATTTACACTTCTCAGCAAGCTAAGGATATTAGAATAAAAGCAGATGGGGTGGAAGTAGTTACTGATTCTGGGGTGCATTCTGCAAAACTAATGGTGAATTGTGCAGGATTGTATTGTGATAAAATTGCTGAAATGGCCGGAGAAAAACCGGATACACGTATCATTCCTTTTAGGGGTGAGTACTTTATGCTTAAACCCGAAAAGCGTGGCTTGGTAAGAAACCTGATTTACCCGGTGCCAGATCCTAATTTTCCATTTTTAGGTGTGCACTTTACCCGCATGATAGATGGTGGTGTAGAGGCCGGCCCTAATGCTGTGTTTGCCTTTAAGCGCGAAGGTTATGAAAAAGCCGATGTAGAC
>JBIIGU010000280.1:0-2689 GCA_044236275.1 Bacteroidia bacterium
ACCAATGTAAACTCCCTCAGAAGTAAGCACATCATAGGTAATGCAGGTGCCACTATCAATAACAAGTAGAGGTTTGCCCGGAAACCTGAGCATAGCCCCTGCAATACCTGCAAGTCTATCGGGGCCAAGTGTATGTGGTGTTTGGTAATTGTTCTTAAAAGGAAGCGGTGTTTCTGCAGAAAAAATAATGCAGGGCAGGGGTGAAAGTTGCTGCTTAAGTCTTTCGGCCGAAAGGGAAACGGAACTTATGATGCAATAATCCGCCTCTGCAATATACGTGGGAAGCAGATTGGCATCGGCAAGGTTTATGATATTTAGTGAGCGAAGTGTATTGCCACTAAAATGCGCCACCTTGATATGTGTATTGCCGGCATCAATTATAAGTGCGTTTTTTATTGCAGCCATTTCACCTCATTATGTCTGATTTGGATAAGGCTATTTTGTGTTTGCATGCGCAGCAGCCCTTCTGCTGTAATGCCAATAGGCGTAGCCTGGAGTGGACTTTGATTTACCATAAAACTGGTAGCTAACCCTTTGCGGTACAATACCTCTTCATAACAGCCAATCAGTTTATTCATATCCTGCGTATACATGGAGTTTATTCTGTTTTGCAAATGTAGTATGAATGTAGCAAGCATGGATTCAAGCTGATAGTTTTGTCCCGTAAGCTGTTTCAAGGAGGTTGCGTTGGTATTAATAAATTCGGTTTGATTGATATTAATACCTACACCACAGATGCTTTGCCTAATGAGTTCGCCCTGCAGGCTGTTTTCTATCAGTAAGCCACAAATCTTCTTGCTACCTGCGTAAATATCATTGGGCCATTTGATAAAAATATCCTCAGGATGTACAGCTGAAATAAAATCATAAGCAGCTAAACTCAGTGTAAGATTTACTCTGAGTTGCTCCTGCATGGTTAATGCATGCGGAAACAATACCACACTTAGCGTTAAGTTTTTCCCTTTTTCCGATTCCCACACATTTGCTCCTTGCCCCCTGCCAGCCTGCTGATGATGCGCGCAAATAATAGTACCATCTGTACAACTCGTTTCTTCGGCCATTTGCTTGGCTACCCGGTTGGTAGAGTCAGTTTCGTCAAGCCAAATTACAGAAGATCCAATGTGATGGTACAAATTGTTTACCTTTGCAGCCAAAGATAGAAAAAATGGCGAAGAAAGAACCTGCAAAGAAGAAAGCGGCTCCAAAAAAAACAGCAGCAAAAAAAGTAAGCACCAATCCTAAAGCTGAAAGACCCAAAGCAAAGAAAGTTACAGATGTTACCACTTACAGCAGCATGGCTTTAGCCAAAGCTGTAGCGCAGGGTATGTTTGAGTTAAAGGCAGAGGATATTCGTATTTTGGACATGCGCAATATTGATAAAGCATCAGCCGACTTCTTTGTCATTTGTCATGCAAAATCAGATAAACAGGTAGAAGCCATTGGAGATTCAGTAGAAGAAGAAGTTTTTAAAGTTTTTAAAGAATGGCCTTGGCACCGTGAAGGATACGAAAACATGGAGTGGGTTTTGTTGGATTATATCGATGTGGTGGCACATGTTTTTCAGGAGGAGAAACGTGAGTTTTATGCAGTAGAGGAATTGTGGGGCGATGCCATAGATATTCCTTTTGCAGGGAAGTAGAGGGAGGAAGCCAGAGATGAGAGGAAAGACCGCTTTGCTGAAAGAGGGAAGAAGCGAGAGACGAGAAGGAATATTGGATTTAAATATTTAGGTCAAAGCTTCGAACACTGAGCTTCGAACGGCTAATAGCCAAAAACTGAATTATGATTTTAAATGTGAAGCTACTCAACTAATTAACGTATAAACGGCTCAACTGCATAAAGTCATAAAATCAATCCTCTTATCTTTCAATAACCAACCCGCAATAACCTTCCAAGCGTCCAATTTCCCCTTCCCCTTAATTTTGCTATTTTCGTTGCAATGACCCCGGAGCACAATCTTGAATTATCTATTGTAATGCCTTGCCTAAATGAGGCCGAAACTATTGGCGCATGCATTGAAAAAGCATTGCGTTATTTAACGCAGAACAATATCAGCGGAGAAGTAATAGTTTCTGATAACGGAAGTACCGATGGCTCCATTGCTATTGCCGAAAAGTTGGGTGCCCGTGTGGTACATGCGCCCGAAAAGGGCTATGGCAGCGCATTGATGTACGGCATAGAAGCAGCAAATGGCAAGTATGTAATCATGGGTGATTCAGATGACAGCTATGATTTTTCTAATCTGAATGCTTTTATTGAAAAATTGCGCGAGGGAAACGATTTGGTAGTTGGCAACAGATTTAAGGGTGGCATAAGCAAGGGTGCTATGCCTTTTTTACATAAATATCTAGGTAATCCGGTTCTTTCCTTTATTGGAAAACTTTTTTTTCACTCCTCCATAAACGATTTTCATTGCGGCCTGCGTGGCTTTAGGCAAGATATCGTATCACTCTTAAATCTGCGTACCACAGGTATGGAGTTTGCCAGTGAGATGATTGTAAAAGCTAGTTTATTTAAGTTGCGCATCTGCGAAGTACCAACCACGCTGAGTGTAGCAGGACGTAGCCGACCACCGCACCTGCGCACATGGCAAGACGGCTGGAGGCATCTCCGCTTTTTACTCATTTATAGTCCGCGCTGGTTATTTCTATACCCGGGTATCTTGCTTATTTTATCAGGAATTTTATCA
>JBIIGU010000281.1:0-2686 GCA_044236275.1 Bacteroidia bacterium
ATCTGGCAGCTGTTTATTATGCAACTGGGAATTTACCTCTTGCTGCGGATACGTATTTAAAGGCATTGCGCTATTACGAAGAAAAGAATGACAAAGCAGCACTACTTAATATTTTAAGTTCATTAGGAAGTATTTACTCCCGATTGAATAACTTCTCAAAAGCATTGGAATACAACTTACGTGCCTTGCGTATTTATGAGGAATCATCTGACAAGTTCAGAACACTTGTAGGATACGACAATATTGGCAATATTTATTTAAGGCAAGGAAACCTGCAAAAGGCCGAAGAGTTTTTTAAAAAATCGCTTCAGGTTTATCGTGAATTGAACAATAGGGCCGGAGAGGCTTCTACATTGTATCAGTTGGGTAATATTTTAGATAAGCAAAATGATGCAGAGCAGGCCATTGTATACTACAGACAAGCGCTGGAAATAGCAAAGCAACTCAGGTCGCAGCCTATCCAAGCCACATCAGAACTTGCACTTGCAGCTAATTTATTTAAGCTCAAATTGTATCAGCAATCAATCACTTCTTATCAGAATGCCATACGCCTGGCAAAACAACTGGAAATGAAAATCGAGCTGGAGGAGGCTTATAGAGGAATTTCATTCGCCTATGCAGCGATTAAGCAGCAACAAAAGGCAACAACATTTGGTGAACTAAGCAGGGAGTTAAAGGATTCGTTATACAACGACAGCAATATTAAAAAGCTTGCCGATTTACAGCTGGTTTATGAAACGGAAAAAAAACAACAACAAATAGAATTGCTTTCAAAAGAGCAGCAACTGCAGGAGTTGGAATTAAAGCGTGAGCGAGAGTCGAAGAATTTCTGGGCTTATGCTTCAGTTGTACTTGCCATTGTTTTTATTGTGCTCATTTATTTCTCTATTCAGAATAAGCGTATTGCCAATAACCTGCGCAGGCAAAAGGAAGTACTTGAGCAGAAGAATAGAGAGGTGCTGGCGCAAAAAGAACAGCTCAATCAATTAAATAATGTTAAGGATCGTTTCTTTTCTATCATCTCACATGATTTAAGAAATAACCTTGCCACAATGAAGTTGTATTTTGATTTAATTAGCCATCCCAATTATAAACCTACTGATCACTCAGAAGCAACCAAGCAAATTTCAGCTTCAGTTGAAAATACCATCGATTTGTTGGAGAACTTGCTTGTATGGGCTTCTGCGCAAATAAAAGGCGTGCCCATACATATACAGAAGCTACATCTGCACTCACTGATACAAGGAAATATCAATTTGCTGCAAGGCAATGCCCACCAGAAAAAAATCAGAATACTAAACAATGCAGATGAGCAGGCTAGTGCAATGGGTGATATGGATATGATTCATTTGGTTTTACGTAATTTAATTTCCAATGCAATTAAGTTTACAAACGATGGCGGCACTATTCAAATTAGCAGTGAAGAAAGAGATGGCAAGCAGGTCATCTGTATTCAAGATAATGGGGTAGGTATAAGCAAAGAAAATTTATCAAGACTATTTGATCAGCATTTGCATCCCAGCACCAAAGGAACAGGCAATGAAAAGGGAACCGGATTAGGGCTAATGCTTTGTAAAGATTTTATGATGCGCAACCAAGGCTCTATAAGAGTGGAGAGTGAAAAAGGCAAGGGTACGTCATTTTATATTGAGCTACCTGTAGTTGGTTAATGGTACAAAGTTTATTTTTTCTTCATAACCGGAACATTGCTGCATGCCTCACCATACATCATGCTTTTTACGTAAGGAGCAAGTTTGTGTGTAATTTCAACATAGGCACTAACCGGCACAGGTATTTCTCCGCAACCTTTAACAATAACCCTAGCATCTCGCAATTCTTCTAAATTAATTTTGTTTAGTGCATCGGTAAACAAGGCCCATTCCAATGTTTGTAAATTTCCGAATATATAACGGTTTGCAAACGGCTCGGCAGCTACTGCAAGTAACATATAGGCCCATGTTGGTATAATGGCATCTGCACTGCAAGTGAAAGCAATATTTTTTCCTGTATATTGGCTCCAATCGTGTTGCTTCACGTTCTCTCTGAAATCTTTTTCTTTTAATATTGCTTCTCTGAAAAGCCAGGGCTTAATATCAAACAACACACGCTCGCCAGGATGATAATAGGTTTCCAGATCAATGGTAACTAATCCACTGTTCGCCAAACGGTTTTCTATGGGTTTAATTTCTTGTTCCATAGGTGCAAAGATACCAAAAAGCAATAAGGTAGCTTACTTCACTTCCGCTTGCAGGTTCCAAAACACAAAGCTCCAGAAATCGGCTGCATCTTCAACTAGCTTTGCTGTTGGCTTTCCAGCGCCATGCCCGGCTTTGGTATCAATTCTGATAAGCACGGGGTTCCCATCTTTAGCTTGTTTGGCTTGTAACTCGGCAGCAAATTTAAAACTGTGGGCAGGTACCACACGGTCATCATGGTCTGCTGTCATAATCATTGTTGCCGGGTAGTTTGTACCTGCTTTTACATTGTGCAGAGGGGAGTATTTAATCAGGTAATCAAATTGTTCTTTCTGCTCACTGCTTCCATACTCAACCGCCCAGCCCCAGCCAATGGTAAATTTGTGGTAGCGCAGCATATCCAGCACACCTACTGTAGGAATGGCTACTTTAAATAAATCCGGTCGTTGGGTCATACAAGCACCAATTAGCAAACCACCATTACTGCCCCC
>JBIIGU010000282.1:0-2673 GCA_044236275.1 Bacteroidia bacterium
AAACCAGTTGTTTAGGCCATTAGGCTCCACATAAGATTTCTCCTGAGCTGATGCATGAAAAGATAGGCTGAGTAATGCCGTATAAAGTGTAATTTTGAAAAGCAACAAATGCCTCATTATTTTTTTGATTAAGAAAGCAGCGCAATATTACCAAATTATTAGCAACCTTAGTATAGATGTAGCAATAGGGGTATGCTGTTGCATGCTTCCCCTGCCACACATATTCAAAATTCATTTACCCCTATCTTGGTATATCTGCCTTCCTGCTGCCACTTGGCTGGTATACCTTGCCGACCACTATATTGACAGCAGGCAACATGACAATATCATAACAGAGCGGCACCGCTTTATTAAACAACATGCAAAAGCCATTGAACGATTGATGCTATTGCTTGGTATGTTTTGTCTATTTGCCGCTGCCAAATGGTTTAACATGATGCTCTTTATAACCGGTCTTACAATTGGTTTATTTTGCTTGGTATATTTATGGCTTGCCTGGTATAAAGAAAAACAAACGGGCTGGTTCTACAACAAAGAACTCTTTGTAGCCATTACCTACACATCCGGTCTATTTATGATGCCCGGCCTGTATGTTTGGCCTAGCAAGGATTGGCTCATGCTTTACTGCCTTTTTGGGGGGGTGGTATTTCAAAATTTGTTGATGAATGCCATTATTGAAATTGATGAAGATACGGGCTTCTCCTGGGTTCGTTTATTGGGCAAAGAAAAATCAATTAAACTATTTTGGTTGCTTGGTGCATTCATCATTACTTTACAAATTGTCTGCATATTGGTATTCCCATTTTCGGCATCAGTTAATCTGGTAAAAGTTTTGGTTATGATGGCATGCACACATCTGATTTTATTTTACCTGGCTCCCAGGCTTAAAAAAAATGAAGTTTACAGAAAACTTGGTGAACTCATTTTCTGGATGCCGCTATTGTATTTTATCATGTGATTGAGAATGTATAGCAGCTCCACTTCTCCTCTTCCCCAATACTTGGGTTGCAAGAATGGGTGAATACTATTTCTGATGCATTGCAAATGCGCGATAGCTGAAGGGCATTAACTGAATAAAAAGCTACTTCGCCTAATGCTCATCTTTATTTATTCGCCCTGCGGTAAGCCCTGATACAGTAGCTTAAAGCAACAAAGATGGCTGAAATCAATATAAAAATAGTTGTAAGATTATAATCTGAAAAAGATTTACTGCCAATTACAATTCCTGCAAGCAACAAGGAAGCACAACATATTAAAAATTCTATACCGATGAAGTAAAAGTTTTTCATATCTGAATTATTTATTAAAACTAAGTAACCAGTTAATTGCTTTCTTATGAACGAACGTACCGAAAAATTACATTAAAAAGCTTCATGACAAATATTTTTGTTATGCATCAAGACTATTGATACTTTTTACGGCCATGCATGCATACAAGGCTGCTGTTTCGGTTCTGAGTATGCTTGCACCTAATGAAACCGGAATAAATCCATACCGGCCAGTAATAGCTATTTCGTTGGAGGTGAAATCACCTTCCGGACCGATACACAAAGCTACTTGCCTAGCATACTGCAATTGTTTTGATATAGATTCTTGCTGAGCAACCGGGCACCACGCAACAAGCTTTACACTTGCTGCCCCGGCTTCTTTCACTGCTTGTTCAAATGGCACAACATCATCTATTTGTGGCAGCCACCATTGCTTACTTTGCTTCATTGCACTGATGGCAATTTTGCGACAGCGCTCCATATTCACTTTAGTACGTTCACCATTAGCGGTTTGTATAAAAGTAATTCGGGTAATACCTGATTCAACTAACTTCTCAATCAACCATTCCATTCGGTCGAAATTTTTTGTTGGGGCCACCAGCAAGTGTAAATCATAGTTGTGTGATTTGGGCATTTGCTCTCTATGCATTACTTTCAATACACATTTTTTGGGATGAGCCTCTAACAATACTGCCGCAGCCTTTACACCTTTTCCATCGGTAATCGTTACTTCATCATCCTTATATAACCGTAAAACACGTACACAATGTTTTGATTCCTCTTCAGATAAAACAATCTCATCATTATCAATATGTGGTTGATAGAATACGTGCATGCTACATTAAAATTCAGAAGCTTTCATAAATTTCAACAGCTGTTCATTCCCAGATGAACGTATCTCTTCGCGCTTACCCTCCCACTCTTTGCGACCTTTATAAATAAATACAATATTCTCTCCCATTTCGAACAAGCTCTTCATATCATGGGTATTAATAATGGTGGTTATGTTATATTCTTTAGTAATTTCCATAATCAGCTCATCAATTACCCTTGAAGTAAGCGGATCTAATCCCGAATTTGGCTCATCACAAAAAAGATATTTTGGGTTAAGGGCAATGGCCCTGGCAATACCCACACGTTTTTTCATTCCTCCACTGATGGCTGAAGGAAAGAGTTTGTTTACATTATCCAGACTAACACGTTTCAGGCAAAAGTTAACCCTTTCAATAATCTCAGCCGGAGTAAGTTTGGTAAACATACGCAGCGGGAAGGCTACATTGTCTTCCACATTCAATGAATCAAACAGAGCTGTACCCTGAAACAGCATCCCTATTTCTTTTCTTATTTCCTTTTTCTGCTCATAGCCTAAACTTACAAAATCTTTGTTGCCATATTGAATAGCCCC
>JBIIGU010000284.1:0-2667 GCA_044236275.1 Bacteroidia bacterium
TATATCTTCAACACATTACTGGTGCTGTTAGTGATAGCCGTTGTGCCAGGATTAAATTCATGCAGCGATGAAGCTGATGATGAATACAATGGTGTAGAGATTAACGGTACAGGAAGTTTAACACTTAAGTTTAATCATTTTTTTGGCAGTAAGCCTCTAAAATATGCGCCCGATAGTTTCTTCTCGGCTGCAGGAGATACCATTAAAATTACCAAACTGGCTTATTATATTTCTAATATTACCCTGGAGAATGAGGCAGGAACTAAAACCAATCTAAACACTTATCATTTAATCAATGAAAGTGTATCATCAACCAAAACAATTACACTCAGTAATATTCCCGCAGGTAAATATAAGTCCATCTCATTTATGATGGGTATTGATAGCATCCGCAATCACAGTGGTGTGCAGGATGGTGATTTAGATCCTGCATTCGGCATGTTCTGGACCTGGAATACCGGCTATATTTTCTTTAGGTTAATTGGTAGATTTGGTAAAGCAGATAAACCAATTTCTTATGATGTTGGCGGAGATAAGCACAGCAATATTTTTATTTTTCCGCTTACAGGTGCCAAAGTTAAATCTAATCAAGTGCAAATGCAGTTAAACATGGATTTAGCAGAGTTTTTTACCGGACCAAATACCATTAACTTGCAACAGGATGTTCACGAAGTGCACTCTGGCACCGATACCCAAATACTGCCTCGCCTGTATCAGAACATCAAAGATATGTTTACACTCACCAATATTCAATAGCGCAATGAGGAAATTCTTTTTGCCATTTGTATTGCTTATTATGGTTGCCAGTTGTTTGCTGGCTTGCCGTAAAGACAGTGAAGTGAGAGATGATGTGCAGCCGCCACCGGCCGATACCACCAAACCATTCAAGGCTACGCCATATCCACTTGCACTGCCACCGGGCTGGCCGTCCATGTTTATTCCTGCCGATAATCCCTTAACAGTAGAGGGTGTGGAATTGGGTAGAAAATTGTTCTATGACCCCATTCTTTCCAAAACAAATAACATGTCTTGTGGCACCTGCCACAATATAAAATTTGCCTTTACCGATAATGGCAAACAATTTAGCGAAGGCTTAAACGGAGAGAAAGGCACACGCAACGCTATGCCATTGTTTAATCTGGGATGGGTTGAAAAATATAATCAAACAAACCATAAGTTTTTCTGGGATGGAGGCGCATCAGATATGGAATCGCAAGTGCTAGGCCCCATAACCAACCCAATAGAAATGAATGAAACGCTGCTCAACGTAGTGCAGAAATTACAGAAACACACAGTTTATCCGGGGTTGTTTAAAAAGGCATTCGGAACCGATAGTGTTACCACCAAACGCCTGATTCAGGCTATTGCACAATTTGAACGAACCATCATTTCTTTTGGCTCTAGGTATGATATGTATATGGTTACCAAAAACCGCAATTTGCTTACAGATCAGGAGTGGCGTGGATTTGACTTGTTTAATAAGGACGTGATAGATGGTGGGGCCGATTGTTTCCATTGCCACAATATCACTTCTCCTTTTTCTTCTGATTTTCAGTTTCACCACAACGGGCACCAAAGCACAGATGAAGGGCTTAAACGCATCACAGGCAATCCGGAAGATATAGGTAAATTTCGCACGCCAAGCCTCAGAAACCTGGTTTTTACAGCTCCTTATATGCACGATGGCAGACTAAAAACTTTGGAAGAAGTAGTAGAGTTTTACAATTCAGGAGCCATAAGGGTTTTTCCTGCCGATGAGCTTATCAGAAAAAATCCGGATGGATTAAATTTTACACCGCAAAAAAAGGCAGATTTGGTGGCATTTCTAAAGACTTTAACAGACTCTACCCTCCTAGCCAAAACGCATTTGATGGCACCCTGAGCAATAAAAGTTTCCAGCATTTGATTTTTTATTAAAAAAATGTAGTTTTGATTATTAAACCTCTTCGTTATAGAAAATTAATACTTGATATGAAATTAATACTTAACTCTAAACTTTCGCGTAAAATCATCGTTTCGTTGTTACTACTCTTTTCAACTTTTGCTGAGTTATCTGCGCAAAGTGTAACTCCATACAATTTCTTCGCATTTTCAAGAACTTTTGTGCCTATTACGGGTGGCACTGTTGTTCCATCCATACACTTTGATGATGCAGTTGCCTCTCAAAGTTTTCCGATAGGATTTGACTTTGTTTTTGGAGGTCAAACGTTTACTCATTTCTGGCCTTCATCTAATATGTTCCTTACACTGGGAACTTCTTCAATGACTGCTCCTACCAATTGTTTGAGTTGTGCCTTTACCGCGCATGGAACATCATCTGCCCTATATCCTTTTAATCACGATGCCTATGGCCTTTCAACTGGTGCAGAAGCTTCCTTTAATGTAACGGGTGCTGCTCCTTTTAGGGTATTTACTTTTCAATACTTGAATTGGGGTTCTTGTTGTGGTGCTACGCCATTTTTTTCGGTCCAGGTTATTCTTTACGAAACACATAATGTTGTTGAATACCATTATCGCCAAGAGCAGCCAAGCACACCTTCTACAAGAGTTGGAATCATTGGTAACTCCACCTCATTCCGTAGCCTAAGCGATCGCTCTGCTGCCCCAAATAGTCAGCTTAATTTCGATGTTCCAGCTGCTGGAGTTCCTGCTAGTAATCAAGTTTAC
>JBIIGU010000283.1:0-2667 GCA_044236275.1 Bacteroidia bacterium
GTATTGAAGTGCACATCAGCAATATTTTTGCGCGTGAAGAGTACAGGCATGTTTCCCTACTCTCCAAGCATTGTATCGGCATAATAAGCGGATTAGGATTATCCGGATATGAAATGGCACTTCAATATTTAATTAAGTCAGGGAGGAAATAAGCATATTGGTCTAGCAAAGAGACAAAAGCTTATTTTTTAAGTAAGAGCTACTTCCAAACCAACTCTGAAAAGAACCTTATCTTTTTCAGGAAATGTTGTTGTACAATACTTCCCTTGTAAACTCCGGTTAATTGAGATAGCGGTTTGCGTTTTACTTGAAGCGTTTTTCTTAGTTTCCACCATTTACCCAATTTAAAAAAGTAATCGGCATGAGCACGATGCACTGCCCAGCTGTACTTAGGAAAACCGTTTAGCAGAAAAAACAACGAGCTCAATAAATCCAAGAAAGAACGCACCGGAATGAGCCACCACAAAACCGAAATAGGTAAATTTTTTGTAAGCATAATGAGGTTGTTTCGGAAATTGAGATACGTTTTTTGCGGACTCATTTTATTTAGTGTACCACCACCCACATGATAAACCTGAGATGAAGGAACGGCCATGAGTTTGTAACCGCTTAATTGTATGCGCCAGCATAAATCAACCTCCTCCATATGAGCAAAGAAATGCTCATCAAACCCACCTGTTCTATAAAATAATTCAGCCCTTATAAACAGGCATGCTCCTGTTGCCCAAAATATTTGTCTTGCTTCATTGTATTGAGCATGGTCAGATTCCAGAGATTCAAAGATTCGGCCTCTGCAAAAAACATAACCGAGAGTATCCATAAAACCTCCGCAGGCACCTGCATACTCAAACAAACTCCTGTTTCGGTAATCAATCATTTTAGGCTGACATGCGCCCACATCCTGCTGCTGCTCCATTAAGTCAATTACAGGTTCTATCCAACCTGCAGGTACTTCAATATCATTATTCAGCAACACATAGTAATCGGCTTTAATATGTTTCAGCGCCTGATTATAACCACCGGCATAGCCATGGTTTTTATCGAGCTGAATAATCTTAACCTGAGAAAAATATTTTTGAACAAAAGCAACAGAATCATCATAAGAGTTATTGTCAGCAACGTATATCTGTAGATTTTCATAAGAGGAGGCTACCACAGAAGGAAGAAACTGCTCCAGCAATTGCCTGCGGTTCCAATGAATAATAACAACAGCTACCAGCGGCTTACTCATCTTCGCCTTTCTGTTGTTGTTTTAAATGATAAGGCACAAAAATAAAGCTGGCCGTTGCAGAGGTTAATAATAGCACACACATAAATTTTTGCGGGTCTTTATAGGTTGACATAAACTCTTGCTTTTTACCCGGCAAAATCAATTTCTTGTCAAGCAATTCTTCCATAGTGGTTGCATAAATATTGAAATCGCGGGCATACTCTGCTTTAGGAAAAATAAGCTCACCTATTGAGACCTCATGCTCGGTTGCAACAAATACAGGATACTTAGAAAAACCCTCAGCAATAATATCCTGACTCACCTCTCGCAGTTGCTTGCTAAAAAAACGCAAGTCTTCCTTGAGTGCCTCCAGCAGTTTAGAAAATTGTTCTTCAGAAAACATGGTTCAAAGATATAAGAATTAACGAAGCTCGAGAAGGGCTATGTTTTCTACATGGTGTGTATGCGGAAACATGTCTACGGGCTGCACTTTAGTAACCTTATATATATCCTGCATCAAAGCCATGTCTCGTGCTTGTGTGGCAGGGTTGCAACTTATATAAACCACTTTAGGCGCCTGAATTTCCAGTATTTTTCTTACCACATCCTCATGCATACCCGCTCTTGGAGGATCGGTAATAACCACATCCGGTTTGCCATGCCGCGCTATCAGTTCATCATTCAATACATCCTTCATATCACCTGCATAAAAATGTGTATGACTAATTCCATTTAAAGCAGCATTTAATTTTGCATCTTCAATAGCACCTTCAACGTATTCAATACCAATAACCTGTTTAGCATGTTTGGAAACAAATAAGGCAATGGTGCCAACACCCGTATATAAATCATACACATTTTCATTGCCTGTTAACCCGGCAAATTCCCTTGCTTTGCTATACAGTGCAAGTGTTTGTTGCGTATTGGTTTGAAAAAAAGATTTAGGACCAATATTAAATTTTAAATCTTCAAGCTGCTCAACCAGGTGATCTACACCGGCAAAAATGTGTATATCCAAATCATGTATGGTATCATTTAGTTTGGTATTTACTACATATAAGAGGGAAGTAATTTGCGGGAATCGTTCATAAATAAAAGACATCAGTTGCTTAATAGATGCTTCATCATTTCTGCCAAAGCTTACAATCAACATCCACTCTCCTGCTTCATTTTTCCTTAATATCATGCCACGCATCAAACCTTCTTTGGCATAAATATTATAAAAATCAAAACCCCGGCTCACACAATAGGATTTAATGGTATTGCGTATTTCATTTTGCAAATCATCCATGAGCCAGCATTTTTCCACGTCAAATATTTTATCAAACCTGCCCGGAATATGGTAGCCCAAACCTGCATGCTCGGCTGTGCTTAATTCGGCAGCACCATCCAGCGAGGTAAGCCAGCGTTTGTCGGTAAATGTATATTCCAGTTTATTGCGGAAAAATGCTGGCTCA
>JBIIGU010000011.1:0-10443 GCA_044236275.1 Bacteroidia bacterium
TGGCAAATAAAAATGGTCGGATATATAAAGCACTTCCTTCCTTGGTTGGAATCCAGTTACGGTCAATATCTAATAGCGCCTTTAACCCTTGCACAAAAATTTCTTCGGGTACTTCCGGCATGGCCATGCGTTTGGCTGAGATGTTTAATCTCTTCCAATTATCGAGCGGCCTAAATAGCTGGGGCTCATTTACTTGATTTTTAAAGGCTTTCATTCCTTCAAAAATTGACTGGCCATAATGCAATGCTGATAAAGATGGCGCCAAAGTGATGGGCCCATAAGGAAGAATTTGCGCTTGCTGCCATTCGCCATCTTCATAATCGCAGCGAAACATGTGATCAGAAAAGATGGTGCCGAATTGAATATTATCAAAATCACATTCAGCAATACGCGAATGCGGAGTTTTAGAAATTTTTATAGAAATTGCCGTTGTATCTTCCATCATCATTATGAGCGATTTTAATTTGCAAACATTAGACCTATATCAACAAATATATTTAGTTGACGAGCCACAAACTGCACCCTTCAAAGAAAATAAAAAAATTGAGAATACGCTTAGATTTAGCGGAAGTCCACAAAAAAGGTTACTGTTTGTTTACCATGATCCACAAAACTGGAATGGTGCGGATGAAAAGATGATTCAAACACTCATAACAAAAGGATTAAAAATAGCACTACAGGATGTTATGTTACTCAATCTTTTTGAGAATGATACTCCAGATTGGCAAACCATCGTTAACGAACTTAAACCGGAAAAAATTATTTTCTGGGACTGCGATGCTTTTGCGGAATTAGCAAGCCTAGCCAAGCAACCATACATCGTTCATCAAAATGAAGGTTATCATTATTTATTGGTACCTGCCGTCTCTGCTTTTCATAATGACAATGTTTTAAAAACTAAACTGTGGACCAGTATTAAGAGCCTGTTTCAATTGCCATGAGACTGATTTTTGCAACCCAAAATCAAAATAAAGCCAAAGAGATTAATGCACTGGTTGGCGAACCTTTTGAGGTACTTTCTCTATCAGATATTAAGTGCAGTGATGATATTGAAGAAAACGGCCTCACCTTAAAAGAAAACGCAAGTTTAAAGGCTAGGCATATTTACTTAAAATATCATTACAATTGCTTTGCAGACGATACCGGTCTTATTGTTGAAGCGCTCAACGGAGAACCTGGAGTGCACAGCGCCCGTTATGCCGGTGAACAAAAAAATGATAACGACAATATTGCTTTGCTGCTAAAAAATATGGCCGGCATTAAAGGCAGAAAAGCACATTTTGAAACGGTTATTTGCCTCATGCTCGAAGGCATTGCTTACTACTTTACAGGAGTTCTGGACGGCAAAATAATTAATGAACCCTTAGGTGATAAGGGGTTTGGATATGACCCGATTTTTATGCCTGACGGTTATGATATCACACTTGCTCAAATGACACTTGAACAAAAAAATAAGATCAGCCATCGCGCTAAAGCATTTGAAGAACTTGCACGCTTCTTAAAGCAACTTAATTCTTAAACTCAGAATTGATTTGAACTTTTTGGCCAAGTTCTTTGGCAATCATCTCATTGTTTTCTGCCTCTATTTCCGCTATTTTATGATTAAACACATAAACGGGAATTTGAGCAAGCACAACAGCCAGGGTGCTGATAATAAGCAATAGCATTGCTGTTGAATTATTTTTCATAATAAATGCAACGAGTACAAATGCAATATTTACGATGTACATAACCAATGAAACTTCTTTATGGCCAAGACCCATGCGCAATAAATAATGGTGCATGTGATTTTTATCTGCCTCAAAAGGAGATTTCTTCTTCATAACCCTAAGAATAAATACGCGCAACGTATCGAATAAAGGCACAATTAAAATTGCTACTGCAATTGCAGGAGCCGATGAAATTTTGTAAATATTCTGAGCAGTAGGGCTGTTAAATTCAATGAACTTAATCGTAAAAACAGCTAACAGAAATCCTGTGGTAAGCGAGCCTGCATCTCCCATAAATATTTTTGCAGGATTGAAGTTAAATACCAAAAACCCAAGCAAAGCACCTGCAAGTCCAAAAGAAAGAATAGCCCAGCCTGTTTGATCAATGAAATTAAACCACAAACCCAGGGTAGTGGCTATAATAAATCCCAGGCCTCCGGCTAAACCATCAACGCCATCTATTAAATTAAAAGCATTGGTAACAACAATAACCGTGAAAAAAGTGAGTGCGTAGGATGCCCACAGCGGTATAATATCTACACCAAACAACCCATACAGGCTGGTTATGCGAATATCTTCACCTACAATGGTTATTAAGGCAGCCATTACTTGGCTCATAAGCTTTTTGGCAGGTGAAAGAATAATAACATCATCCTTTAAACCAGAGAAAAACAAGATAATTAATGCAGCCTGCAAATACTGGAGCCTTGGCATACCCTCAGGTATGCTCCATAAACTGGCAGCAATAGAAAATCCTGCAATGATTGCTAAACCACCTAGGCGAGGAATTTTATGGGTATGCAGCTTACGTGCATCAGGCTTGTCATAAAGGCCTTTAAATTTAGCAACAGTAATAATGGAAGGAATGCCAAAAATAACTACCAACAAACTGGTTAAGAAGACAAGTACAATATTTTGCATAGTGTGTATACTGCCGAACGCAGTTTTTAACGCTACAAAAATAGTTTTATTTTAAGTACATCCTAAATTTTCATGCCTTAAATTGGCATCAGGCGCAATTTATATGGATATTTCAGGGGGCTAAACGGATGTGAGCCCAGCTATTATTGACTTTCCGGAATAGAAACCTGTCGTGAAGCCTATTTTGCCTGCCTTGCCAAAATTCTATGCTTTGCGGCACAACCCTAAAACCACCCCAGTGCTTTGGACGCATAATCGGCTCTTTACTAAACAGTTCTTCAAATTCTGCAAACATCCTTTCAAGTTCTTCTCTTGAAACAACCGGCTTGCTTTGCGGTGAGGCATGAGCCCCGATTTGTGACCCCGTTGGCCTCGTTATAAAATATTGGTCAGAGTCGGCATCAGACACCTTAACTGCCTCACCTTCAATTCTTACCTGTCTTTGCAACTCCAACCAGCTAAATACCAAACACACTTTTGGATTTTGAAGTATTTCTTGCCCTTTATTACTTTCATAATTGGTAAAAAACACAAAACCATTATCTGAAATGCCTTTTAGCAATACCACTCTGGCCGAGGGACTTCCGTCTGGCTTAACCGTTGCCAGGGTCATGGCATTGGGCTCATTTACATTGGCTTTTATGGCCTCATCAAGCCACAACTCAAACTGCTCCATTGGATTTTTAATCAAATCAGCCTCATCAAACTTCTTCAAACTGTAATCAACCCTTAAGTCAGCAATCGATTTTGATAGTTCTTTCATACAAGCAAAGGTAAAATTATTAAACTCTTTTCTGCTGTGGATGTTTGGTGAATATCTCAATATGCACAAAATGTAAATTGTACCTGATGTTATTAATCTGCATGTTTAGAAGAAATGAAACAGGCATGCAGCAACATCATTCATATTATATATGCAAGTAAAAAATATTCAACCCTCATTTGGGCCTCCGCTAAAAGGCTCTGTTCTGATAAGTGAGCCTTATTTAAACGATTTACAATTTAGACGCACAGTGGTTCTTTTAGGTGAGCACAATGAAGACGGTTCGGTTGGTTTTGTGCTAAACAGACTACTCAGCATTAGAAGCAATGAAGTAGTGCCCGGCCTGCTTGATATTGACTTTCCATTATTTTATGGCGGACCGGTAGAGCCCAATACGCTTCATTTTATTCATACCGTTGGTGAGCTGATTGAAGGTGCTCAACCCATAAAAGATGGCATTTTCTGGGGAGGCAATATTGAACTGGTTAACGACCTCCTAAATCAAAAAGTGGTGAAACCGGAAGAATTTAAATTCTTTGTAGGCTATTCCGGATGGGCTCCAGGTCAGCTTGAAGATGAAATGCAGGAGAAAGCCTGGTGGCTTGGAGAGGCTCCATCTTCAATAATTTTTAGTGATGACCCAGAACAAATGTGGGCCAACGTGGTTAAAAACCTCAACGAAGATTATGCTTATATGGCTAACTCTCCGGATGATCCGCAATGGAATTAAATAAAAAAGACCTCCGCATACGGGAAGTCTTTTTTTCTGAGGTCTCGAGCAGATTCGAACTGCTGTAGAAGCTTTTGCAGAGCCTTGCCTAGCCTCTCGGCCACGAGACCAATAGAATGCAAATATAGTGTTTTTTATTTCTTAGCCTTAAAAGCTTTCTGAAATCAGTATTTTTTGTTTGAGCAATAATTTGCCATTAGCGGGGTTTTGTATGTGCAAATAATAAATACCCTGCATATGGAAATAGCGCTGAAGGTTAACCTCATAAAGCCACAATCTAGGTTGCAGCGCTATCTGCTCTTCAGTTATCTTTCTGCCGCGGTTATCATACAAAATAAGCAACAAGTTGGGCAGCACCTCTACCCCTTCGTCAATGCCAAGTGTAATTTTGCCTCCCCTTACAGGGTTGGGCATTATTTTAATATCTCCTGGTTTTAAGGTGGTTTGCAAAAGCTCTTTCCCAGTAATGGCTTTAAACGCTTGGGTTGCAGACGGAATGCCAAAACCGTAATTATAATCCGGATTGATATAACGACTGGCCGATTCTTTCATCAGCCTCATCAGCTGCATATTGGTTAATCCAGTATCGGCTTGCCATAAACATGCAGCCAAACCACTAAGCAAAGGGGCAGAAAAGGAAGTGCCCCAACCCCAGATAATACGCCCGTCTGCTCCAATCTGAATGGTTTGATCGGCTCTTGCGCACAAGTCAGGCTTTATTCTGCCATCGGCCGAAGGACCGCGGCTGCTAAATTCCGAGAACATGCCCAATGCATCTACCCCACCGGCTGCAAGCACACTGTCTCCATCGGAAGGCGCAATTAAATACCTCCAATCTTTGCTGCCCTCATTACCCACACTGCTCACCACCAAAATTCCTTTTGATGCTGCGGCTTGTGCAGCTTTAGTAACAATGGTTGTTTTGCCATCCATATCAGCATAGGTATAACCCTTTCCGGAAGTAAAACCCGTAAAATAGCCAACCGATGAGTTGATGATATGCGTGCCAATACTGTCTGCCCACTCTGCCGCGGCTGCCCAATTCATTTCTTCCAATGAACTTTCATTAAAAGCATCTTCGGTTACTGCCAAAATAAAAGAGGCATCGTAAGCTGCTCCATAAAATTTATTGGGCACCAAACCTGCAGCAATAGAAAAAACCCTGCAACCATGCTCACCTTCTCCGCCCATTTTATAAATATCTCTTCCGGGCGTTACAAAATTTCTTGCTGCAATCAGTCTATTGTTGTCAAAGATATGTCGGTAAGGCAAAGCCTCATCAACAGCAGTAAAACCGCCATCTACAAACGTAATAATTATGCCCTTGCCGGTATATCTGTTGGCATGCAAATAATTTAATCCAAGCATTTCTAGCTGATTGGCTGTATTGGTGATGGTATCAAAAGGAGTGGCTTGGGTTTGCATCTCAGCACATGGCTTAGCCTTAATACCGGAAGCCCTTTCCATTTTTATAATAAATGGCATTTTTTGCAATGCTGCAATGCTATTTTCATCTGCATCTACATAAGCTGCATTAAGCCATTTGGAAACTTGCCTTACCTTGGCATAAGGCTTCAGGGCATTGAGATAAGGTGAGTATACAGGCAAATCACTTTCGTTAAGTGGTATGTGTTGCAAGCACCTGCGTTGCAGTGATTTTTGCGAAAGATAATGAACAGCATCATTCGGCTTTTGCAATCCCTTATCTGCAAACCAAACCAGCCACTGGCCCTGCACCGGTAAAACGGCAACATAGAACAGGCATAAGAACAGCAGCTTTTTAAACATCATGAATACTTACAAAAATAGTTCATGGCATAAAACGGAAAACAATTATTTTTGCGGGGTTAATTCACAACAAAAATGAAAAAAATATTTCTTATGCTTTCTGTTGCCGCCCTACTATGGGCCTGCGGAAACAATCAACAAGGACAAACTGCTGCAACTGCTGATTCAACCCAAACAGGTGCCGAGGCTTATTTCGGTGACAAAATATCGGCCGATAGCGCTGTTGCCATTTCTGAACTAACTGCTTTGATGGGAGATAAAACTGAATTTCCGGTTAAGCTTAGTGCTACCGTTGATGCCGTTTGCCAGAAAAAAGGTTGCTGGATGGATTTGAAAAGCGGAGACAGCAGCACCCTGCGTGTTACTTTTAAAGATTATGGATTTTTTGTGCCTAAAGATGCTGCCGGCAAGCAAGCTGTTGTTCAAGGTATTGCAAAAATAGAAGAAACCTCTGTTGCCGATTTGAAAGAATATGCAAAAGATGCAGGCAAATCAAAAGAAGAAATTGAAGCCATAAAAGAACCTAAAAAAGAGTTGGTTTTTGAAGCCACCGGTGTTATTATTAAATAAGCAATCCTTTACATATCATCAGAAGCCCGGAGTATATCCGGGTTTTTTATGCCACCGAAGTATGAAAAAGAAATCATTCCTTATTCTGTTTATCATTTGCGGAGGTATATTGCTTTGGGCAGCCTGCACACAAAACAATACCTCCACTCAAAACACAAATACTGCAGATAGCACTGCAATGGCGGATAGCGCAGCAGCCTGCAATACTGCCGCTATTAAAGACCCTAATAATGCCAAACCCATGGCGCTGATGATGCGCCAAATGGCACAAAATGCAGACAGTATGAGGGCACAACTGCAAAGAGGCGAAACGCTGGACAGTTTACGCTATCCGTTTATACGTTTTTATTTGGCAGAGCCAACCGACCCAAGTGTGCTAGAGCCAAAGTTTTATGAAAACGCCCGTTTGTTTCAGGAGGCATATAAAGCATTATTTGCCCACCCAGAGGAGCAAACCAAATATTACAATTTAATGATTGGGAAATGCGCCAACTGCCATGAAAGCTATTGCAGCGGACCATTAAAAAAAATAAGGAAATTGTTTATCCCGGTTGATTAACATTTGGCCTTCAGGCAGTCATCCCGATAGCAAGCTAGAGTAGAAATCGTTAGCACTCTCTCACTGTCCCGAGAATACGGAGTGCGAGAACGGGGGATGAGCTCTGTAAAAACAGAATGTAAACAGTAATTGGAATCTCACAAAAAATCCCGCTTTATGCGGGATTATGTTGTGGAGGCAACAGGGTTCGAACCTGTGACCCTCTGCTTGTAAGGCAGATGCTCTGAACCAGCTGAGCTATGCCTCCTTTAAAAGGGACTGCAAATATAGAGCCACCTGCATAAAATGCAAACTTTGATTTATTTTTTTATAATATAGGTCGTAAATATCTGAATTTCATATTTTGGCACGTTGTATTGGTAAACCCATGCAAGAGCAAACTCAACAACATAGCAAACGCAAACCCCTTAGAATTGTATTATATGCAATGGGCTTTCTACTCATTGTAATCTTAGGCCTGGCAGGTTTTTTATGGGCCAATAAGCAGGAACTAAAACAACAACTGCTTGCCCAAATCAATAAATCACTGCATACACAAATAACCATTCAACGCATTGGCATAGACTTTTATCATAATTTTCCGCAAATTGGTTTGGACCTTCAGGATGTTAAAGTTACCGATGCATTTAACACTCCGCAGGAATTGCTTGTAGCAGGCCATATCTATATCGGATTTAACATCTGGGATATCCTGAATAAAAATTACCGCATTAGAAAATTAAATATAGACAGCGGTTCGGTGCATCTGCTCATTACTAAAACCGGTAAAGCCAATTATTTGATTCTTAAAGCAGACTCATCTTCAAAGAATGAAACATTTATTTATTTGGAGTCGGTTTCGCTAAACAACATGCTCGCGGTATACGATGACAGGAATCACAAACAATATGATAAGGCTTTAATAAATCAAATGAACTGCGAACTGAAAGCAGAAGAAAATCAGTTTCAACTTATCTGCAAAGGCAATATAGATGCACATGAATTGCGAAGCGGTAAAATTGCCTGGATAAAGGATAAGGAAATAACGGTTGATTTAGGTTTTAACTACATGTATAGTAAGAGTGAACTTGTCTTCAAAAACTCATCTATACAAATTGAAAAATTACCACTGCACTTAATAGGAAAAATTAACAATAAAAATACCCATACCGATATAGACATTGGCTTTAAAGCAAGCCAAACAAATATACAATCGCTATTAGGGCTTGTGCCATTTAAATTAAAATTAACTGAAGAATGGAAAAGCGAAGGCATAACATATTTTGAAGGCAACATAAAAGGTAAGTTATCGGATAAGAAGAACCCGGATGTTCATATTGCTTTTAGCGTTGAGAATGGCCGTTTAAACAATGAACAAAAAAATATTGCACTGAATCATGTGGCATGCAACGGCATTTTTAAATACAGCAATGGTGATGGTTTATTGCAACTGCAACCATTCTCATTTAAGATGAGCAAATCTGATTTTAATGGCAGCCTGAAACTAACATCATTTAATAATCTGATGGTTGAGGCATCTGTAAATTGCCACGCAGAAGGAACAGATTTAATTAAACTGACAGGTAAAGAAATTCTTAAAAATGCCGATGGATATGTTGATGCCAATTTATCGTGTCGGGGCAGGTATAAAGATTTAACCAACAATGCAGCCAAGGCAGAGTCGGCCGGGCAAATACGCATTGCTTTGAAAAACCTTTCGTTTCAAAATAGAGAAGAAAATATTGAGAAACTGGATGCAGAACTGCAACTGAATGGCACCGATTTATTGATAAAGAAATTACAAGCCACACTCAACAAATCGGATATTGAAATAAGCGGAGAATTGAAACAGATTTATGCCTATTTGTTTGACAAAAAAGATTTAATGGCCAATATCCAATATCACTCCGGATATATTGATTTGGCAAAGTTTTATGTTCCTACAACTGCTGCTGCATCCAAACCCTTAACATTTCCGCAACGCATACGCCTAAAAGCTGATATTAAGATTGACGAGCTAGACTATAATCTCTTTAAAGCAAAACAAATTGCAGCCGGTTTAATTTGGGAAGATGCACATCTTACGGTAAACTATATAAGCGCACAAACCATGAATGGAAATATTAAAGGCAATTTACAGGTGTTTAGTGCAGCCGATGGAAGATTGATGCTCAGTGCAAAAACCAATTTGAATGAGGTTAATATCACAGAAGTTTTCAGGCAGTGTAATAATTTTTCGCAAACAGAAATTGTTGATAAAAATCTGAAAGGACTTTTAAACTGTGAAGCAGAAATTATTTCTGTTTGGAGCCAAAGCGGGACATGTGATTTGGATAAACTTTATGTGCTGGCTGATGTGGAATTAAAAAATGGAGAAATTATTAAATATGAGCCATTGCAAAAACTATCAAGATTTGCAAATGTAGATGATTTACGAAACCTGAAATTTGCATCACTACGAAATAAAATTGAAATACGAAACCAAACCATATTTATACCTGAAATGGATATTTTAAGCAATGCCATGAATATTACACTCGCAGGCTCTCATACTTTTAACAACTACCTCGATTATCGTTTAAAGATTAAACTGTCTGAATTATTAAAGAAAAAACGTAAGCCTTCAGAAAATGAATTTGGCGAAGAAGATGAAAACAGCAAAGGCCTGAGTTTATTCCTTACCATGAAAGGTCCGGTAAATGATTTAAAGATTGCTTACGATAAAATTGGCGTGAAACAAAAAATGAAGCAAGACCTGCGCAAGGAGAAAGAAAATATTACAGAGGTTTTAAAAAAAGAGTTAGGTATTGGCAAGGATACCGAAATAAAAGAAAAGCAAACAAACTCTGACGAGCTGGAGTTTGAACCGGAATAATCAACTCAGATACTTGGCCACAATAGGCATTCTTCGGCCGGGGCCAAAAGCTTTGGCAGAAACCCGCAATACGGGAGGTGCCTGCAAACGCTTCCACTCATTGGTATTTACCATTTTTAAAATGCGCCTTACCGTTCCCTCATCGTATCCGAATTGTATGATTTCATCCGGTCCTTTGCGTTCTTCAATGTATAGGTGCAAAATATTATCCAGCAACTCATAAGGTGGCAGCGTATCGGAATCTTTCTGATCGGGCCTCAACTCTGCAGATGGGGCCTTGCTGATGATAGAATGAGGAATAACCATGCCATCCTTGTTTAAATAATCAGCTAAAGCATATACTTCGGTTTTGTATAAATCACCTATTACAGAAAGACCTCCGCACATATCACCGTAAAGCGTGCCGTAGCCCACTGCCAGTTCACTTTTGTTAGATGTATTTAATAAGATATATCCGAATTTATTGCTTAGCGCCATCAGAATAACGCCCCTGCTGCGCGATTGCATATTTTCTTCTGTTATACCAAAAGCCGTTTCCTTAAAAGCAGG
>JBIIGU010000286.1:0-2656 GCA_044236275.1 Bacteroidia bacterium
TGGGAATAATGCTGTTAATGGTATTGCCACGTTTCAATCGCAACTCTGCCATTGTTGAAAGACCCATGAATGATGCTCGCTATTTTGTGGCATATGTCGAGCATTTTAGAGGCTTGGAACCTTCAGACGCAATCAGACCTGCTTCCAACTGGCGTATTGGCGTGCCCTTTGTGGCTGCATGCTTGCCTTTTTTACCACTCACAGCTATCAATATCATCAACATCATTGCCCTTACTTTAGCCGTATACCTCCTTTATCTATCACTTCGGGAATTATATATTGCCAAAGGATATTGTTGGCTTGGATGCTGGTTATTTCTCATCTCATTTCCTACCTTTTATTATACCAGTATTGGTTATGTAGATCCGGGGGTACTTCCATTCGTATCGCTCATGGTTTATGCAACCGTGCGTAAACATTTTATGTTTGCACTGCTTGCAATAACAGCCGGTGCGCTTACCAAAGAAACCATTGTTCTGCTGGTGCCTTTCTATTTCATCTCGGGAGTTCTTGAAAAACGCAGATATATTTGGTTACAGAGTGCTATTCTTTTATTGCAATATGGCTTTATTAACTGGCTGCTGCGTAAATATGCATTTGTTTCACCCGGAGAGCATAATCCTGCTTTCTGGAGTGTTTCAGCTTATGCCGTAATGGCTAATATTACGCGTTTAAACTCTTATCTGGCACCGCTGCTAAGCTTAGGCGTACCCGCTCTGTTCTTTTATCTGTATTTAAAATACCTGTCACCTCCACATATTATTAAATCGGTTTTGATGCGTGCTGTTTTCTTTAGTCTTCCGGGATTTATTTTGGTTTTCCTGCTAACCTTTATTACAACTTATTGTGATGGCCGTATTATTTGGCAGGCCTATTTTCTGCTCATCCCAGGTTTTTTATACGGGATAAATAATTCAAAGCCATTACCTGCGCATCAGGCATGACTGCCTTTCATCATGTGTTTGATATAGCGAAACGCCCAAAGTGCCATCAGGTATGGCCCATATCTGCGTTGCACTTCCATCTTTTCTTCATACATCTTTGATGCCTGCGACATCGTTTTGGTATGCTTGTGCACACGAAAATTGGCCAGATGCATTGGGATAAACTTGACTGGCAGTTTGGATTTTTTGCAGTACAAAAGCAATTCGTAATCCATTACATATTCCAATTCGGTAACAAATACAGGCCTTCTTTTTAATTGCCTAAGGTTAAAAAAGCAAGCAGGTTGGTGTATGGCAGGAAGCATACCTTTTATGAGCAATGAATAAAATCCTAAAGGTGCTCCAGCGGGAGGTCTGATTTGTTTGTTATGTTCATCAATCAAAGCACAAGTGCCATAAATTACTGCTGCATCGGGCCATTGTGTAAAAGCTTTAACAATCTGCTCA
This sequence comes from Bacteroidia bacterium, assembly GCA_044236275.1. Classification (GTDB taxonomy): domain Bacteria; phylum Bacteroidota; class Bacteroidia; order UKL13-3; family UKL13-3; genus JAJTFA01. The sequence goes on from JBIIGU010000286.1 coordinate 1,392, forward strand.
ATAGCATTTTTCTCTAGTAAGTCATCAGAGTTTAAATATGCAATAATATCTCCGCCAGCTTTTGCAATTCCTTTGTTAATGGCATCGGCCTGACCATAATCTTTTTCGCTTACCCAATAATGCAAATTCTTTTCATACTTTTTAATAATATCAACTGAATGATCTGTTGAGCCTCCATCTATGATGATATATTGAATATGAGGGTAGGTTTGAGCAAGCACCGACTCTATGGTTTGCTCCAGATAATTACCTTGATTGTAAGAAGGTGTAATTATAGAAACAATTGGATTATTCCTCATTTAAATGTTTGTATTTGGGATTAAATGTATTGTGCCAGTGATGAAAAAAGTTCTTTTGTTTGTTTCTGATAACGATATACCCGTATTGATGGAAGCGTTCCCACAAATCAGTATCTTCATGTCCCCATTCCTGATAGTCTTCATTCAATTGTCCTGCTTTGATAAAAGTTTTTTTATGGGCACCAAACATGCCTTTGCTTCCATAGGTTTCCCAAACGCCATTTTCTTTTGATACAACTGCCTGTTTATTGGGGAAAAGAAAGAAATAAATAGGATACCAAACACTTTTTGTTGTTACAAGACCACTAAATTTTTCTACAAAATCGGGAGGTAAACTCATATCAGCATCGCATATAAAAATATACTCATTGTTAGATTGAGCAATGGCTTTGTTTAAAGCGTATGAGCGGCTAAATGCTCTTTGCTCTGATGAAAAAACAAGACTTCCTTCCCATTGCTTTCTGATAACTGATTCAAGATTTTTAATGTCGGTTGAACCACAATCATAAACGGAAAGCTCTATGTATCCCTTGTTTTTCATGCGCTGAATGGAAGGCAGCAAATGATTTGTATATTGATCAGTTCGGTTGTATAGCCCGGTGCAAATACTGATGCGCTTCATTCTGGCTACAGGTATCAAACTTCGATAAATGTAAAAGGCTATTCCGGCTAAATCTGCCAATATAATGGAAGGTGCTGTTTTTCTTTGAGGAGATTTGAATAGCCACCATAAAGGAAACTTGATTGAACTTGGAATGATTTTTTTGAATTTTAACGGCACCTGATTAGAGAAATGATTTGGGAAAATAGCAAAATTATTCATCATTTTTTGTTTAGGTGAAACCAACGCACTTCTATCATGAGATAATAAGCATTCATGCTCAATTTGATAAAGGTTTCTCTTTGTCTATAACTGCAAACTGATTGAGACTTTTTGTATAATTGTTTAAAATGAAACTGGGGATT